>NZ_JBHVYK010000048.1:0-57061 GCF_042880855.1 Streptomyces sp. NPDC058291 | reverse complement strand
CCCCATCGCTGCGCGATGGGCAAGCGAACACCCGCGCTGCGCGCGGGTGTTGCGCGCACGCTCCGCGTGAGCGCTGCTGCTCGCTGCGCGAGCAGCCCACCGGCCCGGCTGCGCCGGGCCGGTGACACTCCGTTCGCTGCGCTCCCGGAAGCTGCGGGGACTGCGCCCCCGCCGAGTGGCATCCGCTGCGCTCCAGCCACCCGGGATGCGATGCGCCCCAACGGCCGGCCCCGCTACGCGGGTCGGCCAACGGGCCTACGGCCCGAGCAGCAAGAGCGGGAGTGTGGCCGGGGCCGATGGAGCTGCATCGGATGATGCAGCATGTAGCTTTGGGGGATCTAGGTCACACCCCTGCTTCAAACTGTAGGCCGGATCTCATCTGGACGGCTAATTCCGGCGGTCGCAACCAAGCCGGACGAGAGGAATCCTGACCCTGCATCAAAGCCCGGCCAAAGACAAACTCTGGACCAACCGCCGGCCTCGGGTATCAGACGCGGTACACGGACGCTCGAAATTCCTGCACGATCCACTGTTCCCGAGCAGGTCCTGCGCACTCAGGTGATCATGACCACCCGGACCGGAAAGACCCCTCGTCGCCGTGCGCAGCGCGGAGGAGCTGCGTTGCGGATGCTGGTCCTTGCACCCTCGTGTTCGGGCCCAGCGGACGTCCGGCACCCCTGCGGTGGGCGGCGTACGGCACCGCACCCCCGCCCCCAGCCTCAGAGGGTCCTTGTGCGCCCTGTGACGGAGCGCCGGGCCCCGGCGCTCCAGACCCCCGACTGTGGGCCGTGGCAGGCCGTGGCGCGCCCTGCTGTGCCCCGTGGCAGGGCGCGGGGTGGCTTTGTTCACGAGTTTGGGTTCTGGCTCAGGTTCTGTGACGTGGCCACTCTGAGTGACATCCGGACACCTTCGAGCCGTGCCCGAAGTCGCCCGAAAATGGTCCGTGGACAAGGCAGTTGGGCCGACAGTTCGGGGCCGTGGAAGAGGTCGCGCGTTGGCTGAAGGAGTTGTTGTTCCCGTCGATCGCGGACGTCGCGGTGCTGTCGGTGGACGTGAACATCGAGATAGTGCGCGTTGACGCGCAATGCATCGCGAACGGTGCCCTGTGCCCGGTCTGCGGAGTCTGGTCGAACCGGGTTCATGGCTCCTACCTGCGGTTTTCCGCTGATGTGCCGAGCGGTGGCCGAAGTGTTGTTCTCCAGCTGAGGGTCCGTCGGTTCACCTGCGGGAACTCGGGCTGCGCACGCCGTACCTTCATCGAGCAGATACCCGGCTTGACACGTCGGCACGGTCAGCGGACCGAGCGGTTGCGCGCCACCCTGGCCGCGGTCGGCCTGGCCCTCGCGGGCCGGGCCGGAGCCCGCATCGCCCGTGTTCTCGGGGTGTCCGTCAGCCGCAGCACGGTGCTCCGGCCGGTCAACGCGCTGCCCGAGCCCGATGTCCCCGCGCCGCGGGTGGTCGGTGTCGACGAGTACGCCACCCGCAAGGGCCGCCACTACGGCACCGTCCCCGTCGACATCGAGACCCGCCGCCCCATCGATCTGCTGCCGGACCGGGAGGCGTCCAGCCTGGCGGCCTGGCTCGCCGAACGGCCGGGCATTGAGGTCGTCTGCCGCGACCGTGCGCCGTTCTTCGCCGAAGGCGCCTCCGCCGGCGCCCCGCAGGTCGTCCAGGTCGCGGACCGGTGGCACCTCTGGCACAACCTGAGCGAGGCCGCAGAACGGACCGTCGCCCAGCATCGCCGCTGCCTGCGAGCCCTTGTCCCGGCCACCCCCGAACCCGAGCCTGAGCCCGCCCCGGAGCCGGAAGAAGAACCGTCCGGTTCGCCATGGCCGACCGGGCACCGGTTCGCCGACCGCACCAGGTCCCGGCACGCCGCCGTTCACGCACTCCTGGAGGCAGGACACAGCCTGTGTTCGGTCCAGCGGCAGCTCGGCATGGCCTGGCACACCGTCAAACGGCTCGCCGATGCTGCGAAGCCGGAGGACCTGTTCACCGGCCAGTGGCAGAACCGGACCTCGGTACTCGATGACTACAAGCCCTACCTAGACGACCGCTGGAACGAGGGCTTCACCAATGCCTGGAAGCTGTGGGAGGAGACCGTGCCGCTCGGCTACAAGGGCAGCTACCAGCGCGTTCGCGCCTACCTGTACATGAAGCGCACCTCACCGCGACCGGTGACCGCCCGGCCGCCGTCGCCCCGCACGGTCTCCGGATGGATCCTCAGACGCCCGGAAACCCTCACCGAGCCCGAACAACTCCAGCTCAAGACCGTCCGCGCCCAGTGCCCCGAACTCGACGCACTCACCCGACACGTCCGGTCCTTCGCATTCATGCTCACCGACCACCAAGGCGAGCGTCTCCCGGACTGGCTCCACGCCGTCCGACAGGACGACCTGCCCAGCCTCCACACCCTCGCCGCTGGCATCGACCGCGACCTCGACGCCGTCACCGCCGGACTCACTCTGTCCTGGAGTTCAGGTGCGGTCGAAGGGCATGTCAACCGGATCAAGATGCTCAAGCGCCAGATGTTCGGGCGGGCAGGCTTCCAACTTCTCCGCAAGCGCGTCCTACTGGCATGACGGAGGGTCGCCGCGTCAAGGACGACGAGCCAGAGTCTTCGACGCGAACAAGACCAACGGGTTCAGGTGTCGGCGCATTCGTCGATGACGGCGCAGGCGAGGCGGATGCCGCCCAGGTAGGTGGAGATGCCGTCATCGCCGTGCATGTGGGGCGCGTCCTGGAACCACTGCCGCCACAGACCGCCCTCCTGGAGAAAATGGCTGGCCCGGTCGCTGTGCAGGACGGAGTCGGTGTACGCCAGGGCGCCCATGGTTGTCGGCTGGTCGTAGGCGAGGTCGGGCCGATGCAGGTAACGATCCAGGTAGGCGGCGAGCAGGTCGGCGTCCCGTGCGGTGCCGAAACTCGCCAACGCCGCGCAGTAGGCCCCACCCGCGCAGCAGACCTCGCTCTCCAGCAGCAGTGCTCCCATACGCTCGCGGAAGTGGTCACGGCGCGAGACGGCGGCGAGCCACGCCGCGGTGCGCCGCTCGCGCCAGCTGCCCTCGAAGAGGATGGTGAGCTCGGCGTCGGAGACAGCCCTCGCATCAGCGGCCAAGGCATGAAGGAACGGCTCGTACTCCTCGCGTGGCATGCGAAGTACCGCTCCGCCGAGCTTCAGGTAGCGGCGCGCCGGGAGGCAGTAGCGGCGGTACAGAGCCTGTATCTCGGAGTCGTAGCGGATCACCACCTCATCCTCTCGCGACGAGCACGCAGCTGAGGGCGTGGGGCGGAATATGCCTGCAGTGTCCCCGAGACGGGTGGGACGCCCCCTGGGACCCAGGTCGGCTGAGCAGGGTTTCGACAGCACGCAGCGTTACTGCTCCACAGAAGATGAGCCAGAACCCGAGTTTGGGCAGCGGTTGTTCACGACTTTGGGAGGCGCTGCAGCCGTGTCGTGTTCGATCGCCGTTGCTACAGGGTGCGGATAGTTCCGTGGCCGGTTGGGTGTGGGGGTGGTGAGGACGGCGAGGCAGGTGATGACGAGGGTGATGCCTGCCCAGCCGGTTACGGGGAGGCGTTCGCCGACGATCAGGACGGCGAGGACGGCGGCGACGGCGGGTTCGAGCAGGGACAGGGTGGTGGCGGTGCTGGCCGGCACGTGCGCGAGGCCCCAGCCGAACAGGACGTAGCCGGCGAACATCGGGACGAGCGCCATGTACGTGCCCACGGCGGCGTTGGTCCAGGAGGCGACCAGTGGCGCGCCTGTGATGGCCAGGACGGGCAGGAGGAGGAGCCCGCCGATCCCGAAGACGGCGCCCATCGCCGCGCGAGAGGGGATCTGGCGGCTGATGAGCCGGTGAGCTGCCCAGGAGTACAGGGCGTAGGTGGCGGCGGTGCCAGTGGTGCCCCACAGCACGGAGGCGGCCAGCACGCACAGGGCCCCGATCGCCGCGGGTTGGCTGTGGCCGGTCACAGCCGGTCCAGCAGCGCTGCGGCCATCGAGCGGGCGTGGGTGACACGCTCGCCGTCGCCCTCGAGCCCGGCACGGGCCATCGCGCCCTCCAGCAGGAAAGCCAGGTGCTCAGCCGCCGCGCGGGCTTCTTCGGCCCGGCCCGGCAGCATCTGCTCCAGGTGACCGGCGATCAGGCGCTCGACCTCTTCCTTATGGGCGCGCACCACGGCCCGGCCCTCATCGTCGGCTGGGAGTTCGGCGGCGGCGTTCAGCAGCCCGCACCCGCGAAAGCCGTGTTCGTAGGCGAACGCCGCGTGGTCCGCGTAGGCGTCGAAGACGGCCAGCACCCCTTCACGGGAGCCGTCGGCCTGCTCCAGCCGAGCCCGGTACAGCTCCAGCCACTCCTCGTGCCGGGCGTCCAGGTAGGCCCGGACCAAGTCGGCCTTGGAGGAGAAATTGTTGTACAGGCTCATCTTCGCCACGCCAGCCTCAGCCGTGATCGTGTCGATGCCCGTGGCCGCCACGCCGTCGGCGTAGAACCGCCGGGCCGCCGCTTCCAGAAGCCGCTCCCGGGCTGGGCGTCGGCGCCCAGCGCTCCTGCTGGTCTCACTCATCACAATCCAAACTAGGTAGGTAGGTCTACCTAGCTTAGAGGACGGCACGGAGCGGCGGGAAGTCGGGAAGGGGCCCCTGGGCCAGATCGCGAAAACACGACCGCGTGACGGGCCGGACAACGCCGCACACCGCAGCCAGCGGGGTCAGAACGGTCAGCGTTTGATGCGTCCGCGGATGGCGAGGGCGCCGAGGGCGAGGAGGGTGGGTTCGAGCAGGCGGGACGTCATCTCGATGTAGGTGCCGGCGATGGTGAGGTTCTGCCCGGATGGGCGGAAGACCACCGAGTTGATGGCGACACGGGTGGCTTTCTCTGCGCGGCCCGCGGTGAAGCGTTCGCTCCAGCCTCCCCGCAGGGTGGGGTCGGGGGCGCTGGTGTGGAGGCTGACCTTGCTGCCGTGGAGGGTTCCGGTGGTGGCGGGGTCGGGGTCGTGAGTGGGCAGGCCGAAACCCATGAGCAGCAGCACGGTCAGGGACATGGCGGTGATCAGCCAGCCGAAGGCGCGGGAGGCGCGCAGACCGTAGCCGGACAGCAGCCAGTACCCCCACAGGAGGCGGCGTTCCCCCGGCGGGGTGCCGGTCAGGTCGTGGCGGCGCATCTCGCACTCGCCGTAGTGGAAGTCCGCGGCGCCGGGTTCGTTCTTGCCGTCCTCGAAGGCTTTGCGCAGCTGCCGGTAGAGCGCTGCGACGTCCTCGGGATCGGGAGTGCGAGCAGGGTCGGGGTGGTGCGGGCCGGGACGCCACTGACTTGGTGAGACGGAGGGGCCGGGGGGCACGGGCCGGCCGGAGCTCCGAGCGCGCCAGTGGTGTTCCTCGGCGAGGGTGCGTCGGCGGGTCCAGCGCGCCGGCCCCAGGCGGTGCCGGTGCCACCCGGTGGGCGTGGAGGCGAAGGTGGTGCGTCCTTCCAGGCGCGATCCCGCCACCGCGCCAGCCCGATGGAGCCGACGCGGAAACACGGTGGAGCCCGTTCCACCCCTCCTACCGCTGCTGAGCCTGAGTGCAGCCTGCTCACATTCCGAGCGACGGGGCATTGGGTTCGTTCACCCTGGCGGTCCGGCCAGAGCCTTGATGGCGGGGCGGAGCAACGCGGCGATGTGATCCGCAGGGGCCTCATGAAGCGCGGCCAGGCCGAGGAGCTGGTGGCCTATGGTCACGCCCAGCAACGCGGTGACGATCAGCGCGGCACGCAGTTCGGGATCCTCGGAAGCGGGCAGGGCGGCACCGACGCTGTCGATCTGCCGGCCGAGAGCGACACGGACGTGATCGGCTGCCGCCTGGTCGGTGAGCATCGACCGCATCATCGCCAGCGTGCCCTCGGGAAGACCGCCGAGCTTGAGGCCGAGCGAGGCCAGCAACTGATCGACGAGCTCGTCGGCATCAGTGACCGTCAGCGGGGCGGGCAACGCCTGCACGGCTTGGCTGAACAGCTCCCGCTTCGAACCGAAGTACTGCATGACCAGAGCCGGATCGACGCTCGCCGCGGCCGCCACGGCGCGAATGGTGGTGCGCTCGAATCCCTTCTCGGCGAACAGCTCTCGGGCGCTGTCGAGGATGCGTGCCTCGGTCGCTCGGCGGCGGTCGGCGCGGGACTGGCGAGGAGTGGACACTGATTCACTCTACAGCCGTTGACCGAACTTCCAGCCGACCGTAGCGTGAGTGGGTCAACAAGTGTTGAGCGAATGGAATGACCCCGTGTCACATCTGGATACATCTGCCGTTCGCACCCCTCACGAGGTGCTGACCTGCTACTACCAAGCCATGCTCGACAAGTCGCCAGACGATCTCGCCGATCTCTACGCCCTCGATGCGGTGCACGAGTTCCCGTTCACCTCACCCGGCTTCCCCGCATCCTTCGAGGGTCGTGAGGCCGTGCGCGCCGGCTACCGGGCGGTCTGGGGCGCAAGCCCCGCCAAGGTGCAGGAGGTCAGGAGGATCGCGGCCCACGAGACCGCCGATCCCAAAGTGATCATCGCCGAGCATGTCGTGGTGGGAACCCTGCCGCCCAAGGCCACCACGTTCACCGTCCCCGGCCTCCTGATACTCCACGTCCGCAACGGACTGATCACACGCGTCCGCGACTACATGGACGGCTCAGGAGTCGCCAGCGCCAGGGCTGACGGCCCGACCAGTACAGCGGCAACCCGACCTGAGACCGGACAGCTGTCCCGTCGCAGAGGATCTGGTCCGCGGAACCGGTTCAGACCTGGAGCGACCAGATCAAGTGAGACGCGGAGGCGCCAGGAATCTCAGGTGATCTGGTCCGAGGAAAGTGGATGGCCGTGGCCTCTCAGCTGATCTGGTCCGGCGGAGGCGTTTCGAACTGATACCAGGCCTGGGTGGGTCGACCGCCTTGCTGCCCGCCGGTCGCAGGATGGCTGCGCAGATCGTGTGCGAGGCGATATCGATCTCGATGTCAGCTCTACACACCGGGCGTCGCGGCGCGGCCGCGGTCAGCCGGTGGCACGGTCGCTGCGGCCGCGGAGGCGCTGCGGGTCGCGGGGCTGCTGCGGGCTCGTCCCCCTTGGGGGCCGCTAAGTTTTTCTCACGGATTACCGCCGAGGATGTCGAAACCCCCCGGCGTGCTTCTACCTACCCGTGACAGCCCCTGCCCCGGGGCGGCCACGACGAACGAGGAGCAGAACCATGAAGTACATGCTGCTGATGCAGTTCAGCGAGAAGAACGTCGACTTCCCCAAGCTCGACGAGTGGAAGCCCGAGGAGATCCAGGCCCACATCCGGTTCATGAAGCAGACCAATGCCGGCCTCGCCGCAGCAGGCGAACTGGTGGATGCCCAGGGCCTGGCCATGCCGGAGACCGCCCGGATCGTGCGCTCCCACAGCGGCGGCGCGCCGGTCGTCACCGAGGGCCCGTTCCCGGAGTCCAAGGAGTGGGTGGCCGGCTGGTGGATCGTGGACTGCGACAGCGAGCAGCGGGCGATCGAGATCGCCGCCGCCGTCTCCGCCGCTCCCGGTCCGGGCGGGCGGCCGCTCAACATGCCGATCGAGGTGCGCCAGGTCATGGCGGCCCCGCCCACCGACCTGTGAACACCCCCTGTGACGACTTTCGAACCATCCGTCGAGGACCTGCTGCGCACGCTCGCGCCGCAGGTCGTCGGCGTGCTCACCCGCCGCTGGGGGGACTTCGCCGCAGCCGAGGACGCCGTCCAGGAGGCCCTGCTGGACGCCGCCACGCAGTGGCCGGCCGAGGGTGTGCCGCGCAACCCGCGCGGCTGGCTGGTTCAGGTCGCCAGCCGCCGGATGACCGAGCAGGTCCGCAGCGAGCAGGCCCGCCGTCGGCGCGAGGAGCTGGTGGCCGGTCAGGTCCCGGCCGACCGGCGGTCCGCGCCCGGGGCCGACACCGGGGCCGAGGGCGCGCACGACGACACCCTCGCGCTGCTGTTCCTGTGCTGCCACCCCGTGCTCTCGCCGGCCTCTGCGATCGCGCTCACCCTTCGCTCGGTCGGCGGGCTGACCACGGGCGAGATCGCCGCGGCGTTCCTCGTCCCCGAGGCGACCATGGGCCAGCGGATCAGCCGGGCCAAGCAGCGGATCAAAGCTTCCGGAGTGCCTTTCCGGATGCCGGACGACGCCGAGTGGCCAGCCCGGCTGGACGCGGTGCTGCACGTCCTCTACCTGATCTTCAACGAGGGGTACGCCAGTAGCACCGGCCCCGAGCTGCGGCGCGTCGAACTCTCCCGGGAGGCCATCCGCCTCACCCGGGCCGTCCACACGCTGCTGCCGGACAACGCCGAGGTGGCCGGTCTGCTCGCGCTGATGCTGCTCACCGAGGCGCGCGGGCCCGCCCGTACCGGCCCGGACGGCGAACTCGTCCCGCTCGCTGAGCAGGACCGCAGCCGCTGGGACACAGCCGCGATCGCTGAGGGCGTCGCGCTGATCACCGCCGCCCTGCCGCGCGGCCCGGTCGGCCCGTACCAGGTGCAGGCTGCGATCGCGGCCGTCCACGACGAGGCGCCGACCGCCGCCGAGACCGACTGGCCGCAGATCCTCGCCCTGTACGGGGTGCTCGCCCGCATCTCCGACAATCCGCTGATCACCCTGAACCGGGCGGTCGCCACCGCCATGGTGGACGGTCCCGCCGCCGGCCTCGCCCTGCTCACCGACCCGCCGCCCGCGCTCGCCGGCCACCACCGGCTGTACGCGGTCCGCGCCCATCTGCACGAGCTCGCCGGGGACCGGGAGGCCGCCGTCGCCGACTACCGCACCGCGGCCCGCCGCACCGCCAGCCTCCCGGAGCGGCACCACCTCAGCCTGCGCGCCGCCCGACTGGCCGCGCGGGCGGGAGGGTGAGCCACCGGCGATCGGTGAGGCGGGACAGCTACTGACGTCGGCGAACCAGGTCACCTGAGATCGCAAGCGACTCGGACCACGTCACTTGAGACAGGGGCCAAATCTCCGGAGACGGGACAGACGCGGCGTTGCGGGGCTTTCACTGACCCGGTGTCTCGACTCACCGAAGGTTGACCGATCTCATCGAACGTTGACCGGTCGTCTCCAAGGCAGCGGACCATCCGCTTCACCCTGTCGGGGAACCTGGTCTGACGAGATCAGACCACAGAGGTACGCCCAAGTACCCCTGTAGATCGACGTGTTGGGGGCAGTCGGAGACCTAGCGTCAACTCTATGACCACCAGACGTCGCAGAGCCGCTGCAGCCGCCGTGCTCACCCTCGCCCTGTCCGTCCCGCTCCTGGGCGCCGCACCCGCCTCGTCCGCACAGGGCGTGCAGACTCCCTCCCAAGTTCCGTACACGAGCGGGTTGGCGTTGCCGCTTCCCACCGGTCCGTACTCGGTGGGCCGCCGCGCCCTGCACTTGGTCGACAGGCACCGCACTGACCCGTGGGTGCCGACGGCGGGGCACCGGGAGCTGATGGTGTCGGTGTCCTACCCAGCGCGCGGGATGAGCGGTTCCCCAGCGGCATACATGACCGATGACGAGGCGCAGCTGCTGCTGGAGGCCAGAGGGCTCGGCGGCGTGGTGCCCGCCGCGACGGTTGCAGGGGCGCGTACTCATGCTCAGGAAGGTGTACGCCCTGCGCCGGGGCGTTTCCCCTTGGTCCTGCTCTCTCCGGGATTCTCGATGCCGCGCACCACACTCACAGCGGTCGCCGACGATCTTGCGAGTCGCGGCTATGTCGTTGCCTCCGTGGACCACGCGTACGAATCCGTTGGTACGGCCTTTCCTGGGGGCCGAGTGCTGACCTGTGTGGCCTGCGAGCAGGTCAGCACGTTCCAGGAGAAGGCAGCCGTCGTGCGCGGCCGGGCCAAGGACCTGTCCTTCGTGATCGACGAGCTGACGCAGGGCCGACAGGCGGGGGCGTTGTCCGGCGCGATCGACCCGAGCCGGATCGGAATCGCGGGGCATTCGATCGGGGGCGCGAGCGCCGCGGCAACCATGGCCGCCGATCACCGTGTGCGGGCCGGGGTCGACCTGGACGGTGACTTCTTCCTGCGCCCTGCTGCTGCGGGGCTCGGCCGGCGCCCGTTCATGATGCTCGGCGCCGAGTCCACGCACAGCCCTGACAGTGAGAACACCGACTGGTCTGAGGCGTGGAAGCACCTGAGTGGTTGGAAACGCTGGCTGACGGTGACCGGCGCTGAGCATTTTTCCTTCACGGATCTGCCCTATCTCGCTGGTCGGCTGGGTCTGTCCGACCCCGCAGCGCCGCTCTCCGGGGAACGCGGCTGGTACATAACCCGCGACTATGTGGCAGCCTTCTTCGACCTTCACCTGCGGGGCATGCCGCAGCCGATCCTCGATGGGCCCGTGGCCGCGCATCCCGAAGTTGTACTCCGGCAGCGGTGAGGTGACCGAGAACCGTCCTCGGGCCGGCCCCGGCGGGAGCCGGTGGCGCAGCACCGGCCGCGACCCGGAGGCGGCAGCCGGCTGATGGGTGCAAGGCCGGAACGGACGTGCGGTGCGGCCGCGGCTACAGGCGCTGGGCGAGGGTCTCGCAGTGCCAGGGGAACGGTCGCCTGGTACAGGTTGCCCTCGGCTGCGTTCCGGGAGGCCCTCTCGAGCATCATCGCGAGGCTGTGCAGCCTCTCGTCTCCGTCGGCGGCGTCTTCGCCCAGGCGGGCGCGCATGACGCGGTCCGCCTGGTCCACGACCTCGGGCCAGACTCCGGCGTACATCTTCGGGTCCACCCCGGTCAGAGGCGTCAGCCACAGGTCGACGTGTGACTGGAGCAGCTGCTCGGCCGACCGGTAGTCCAGGACGGATCCGCAGGACAGGCGCAGCCCGTCGGTGTCGGCGGCGGTGCCCGGCCATCCGGGCAGGGCCTGGGAGTGGGCGGGGCACAGGAGTGCGAGCCAGTCCGGCGGCTCCCCCGGCGCGGCGGCGGGGCCCTGCCGGAGCGTGGTCGGCGTGGCGGGGCAGTCCAGCACCTGGCGGAGCCCGGTGAGCTGTCGGCCGGCGGTGAGCTGCGTGATGCCGGACGGCACCTTGGGCTCCTTCGGCGGCTAGGGTCTGTTGCGAAAGTGCTGGTCACAGCCACTCGTTAATGGCTGCGACCAGCACGGTCGCTTCGAAGCGGACGGCGAGTTTGTCGTACCGCGTGGCGACGGCATCAGGCGACGGCCGGGCGCTGGGCGGCGAGCCGGGCGAGGTGGGCCTCGCGCAGTCCGTTCGGTGCGGGTGTCTCGCTGGGGTGCTTCGCGGGGTTTTGGTATGTGATCGTGTGGCTGGCTTCTACCGTCGCGGGTGACGAGCCCGCCGAGGTGCGCGGGCGTTGAGGCGAGAGTGGGCGCAAGCGGTGCCGTCGTTGATGGCCGCGTTGCAGGCCAGAGCGGACAAGGCCCAGATGTGGGCCGGGCGGGACGGTGGCTGCGGGCCCACCGGATTTCCGGGCGGTCGGGCCGTCAGCTAACTACGATTGGCCCATGACTAGTCGACGTCAGCCGATACTTCGCCTGTCACTGCCCCTGCCCCTGCTGTTGGCGTCCACGCTCTCCCTGGCGGCCTGCAGCTCGACGCCCTCCAAGGCCACGGTGGCGGCGCGCGAGTTTGCCAAGTCCGCCTGCGCCTCCCTGCAGCAGCTGACCGACCAACTCGCCCGCCCCCGGCCGTCAAATCTGACCGACCCCTACTACCAGACCGCCGAGCAGTACCTGAACACGGCGACCAACCGCGCCGCCGACGCGGCTCAACAGGACCACGGCTACCAGGAGTTCGCCGACACCCTGCACCGGGCGGCCGAGACCTGGCAGGTCACCTTCACCCTGGACGAGGCCGAGCCGCTGATCCAGCAGGCGCGGAAGGAGAAGTGCTGACGCTCTCGACGTGAACCTAGTCGGGTGCAGATCTTCTGGGTATGCCTGTTCGTCCTGGCTGACCTGCCGTTGCCCCTTCCAGCCCCTCAGGCCGAACCCCTGGTGCTCGGACCACTCCTTCGAGCAGGAGTTCACCAGAGGCTGTGACCAGCGGGAATGTGCGGCATGCGGAACCTCCGCGGCCCACCTCGAGCCGTTCCGCGCCCGCCAGTGGTGCTCGGGCACCTGCCGGCAAAGAGCGGTCCTCCGGCGAGCCGGACTCCGGGATCGCGCAGCTCAAGCCCCTGCCGGTCCAGCTTCGCTGTCACCAACCATGCAGTGATCCATCTTCGCCGGCGTAAACAGCCGTCCGTCCAACTTCGATGACGAGCGGTCCAGCTTCGCTGTCACAGGTCACGCGAGCGCTGATCTCTCGCAGCGAAGGTTGAGCGTTCTCATGTCCCGTCTCCACGGATCTGGTCTCCGTCTCAAGTGGCCTGATCTGATTCGTCGTTGATCTCAGTTGATCTGGTTCGTCATCCTGATCACTGCCCTACTCTGTCGAGCCATGAACGCGGACCGCTGGTTGGCAGACACCCGGACCTCCTACGACACGGTCGCGGTCAGCTATGCCGACCAACTACGCGGGGCTCTGGCCGGGGCGCCGTATCTTCGGGCGGCTCTGGCGCTGTTCGCCGACTTGGTGCACGCCGCTGGCGGTGGGCCGGTGGCGGACGTCGGCTGCGGACCTGGACACGTCACCGCTCACCTGCACGAGCTGGGTGTGGACGCTTTCGGCATCGACCTTTCATCCGTGATGATCGACGTGGCTCGGCGTGACCACCCCCGCCTGCGGTTCGAGGTGGGCTCGATGACCGACCTCGGCCTCGCCGATGCTTCAGTCGTCGGCCTGCTCGCATTTTGGTCGTTGATTCACGTCCCCGACGAAGCAGTGCCCACGGTCTTCGGCCACTTCCGGCGCGTGTTGCGTCCCGGCGGACCACTGCTGCTCGGCTTTCACGTCGGTGACGGGTCGAGGCTGAAGACGCAGGGCTACGGCGGCCACCCGATGAACGTCCACGTTTACCGCCGCCAGCCTGACCAAGTGGCGGCCTGGCTACGCGATGCCGGGTTCACCGTCGAGGCCCGAATGCTGATCGACCCCGACGAGAGCGTTCCAGGTGCGGTCCTCTTCGCACGCCGTCAGTCCTAGCCAGGCCAGCGGTCCCGTTGCGGCCGACGGCACAGCGAAGTCGGACCACATCAACTGAGACAGCCTCCGGCATCCGCTCGCCCGGGGCCACATCACTTGAGATTCCTGGCTTCCCCACGTCTCAACTGAACTGGTCGCCGCAGGTCAGCGACCCGATTCGGAACCAGATCATTTGAGACCGGACATCTCACCAAAGTCTGAGCGCCGCTCGGTTAGCCATCCGCCGCCGCGGTGAGCTCAGCCAAGTGAGCTTGTCGGCTGTGCACCGCCCGCTCCAACTGCTCAACATCCAAACTGGCACGTCGGTGAGCCGGGGTCCCTGGCCGGCTGCGTGCTAGTCGCTCCCGGGCTCTGGCCAGTGACGCTTCCCGAGCTGCAAGCCGGCGCTGAACCGTCTCGATGCTTTGCATGGCACTCAGGATGGCGCACCGACCCCCACTCGCGATGCGCTTTTGGTCGGATCTGGGGTGGGCTCAGCCTTCGATGAGAACGCTCAACCTTCATTGCGAAAGGTCAAGCGCGCGGCTCCCGTCACCGGCCCCCGACCTCACAGGTTGTCCCGAGGGAATCAGGGAGGGCTGTGGCATTGCGGAGGGTGAGATCAGCTCTGCCCGGACCGGGCGTGGGCGAGGAACGCGGCGAGGTCGCTGGTGGCCTCGGGGGCGGCGGCGGTGAGCCGGGCCGCGAACGCCAGCTGGTCGACGCCGGCGCCTGGCGCGAGGTGGGCGAGTTCGGTGAGCAGTGCGGCGTGGGCGAGCAGATGCGTCGGCAGTAGATCGGCGGCGGCCGCGCGGGCGGCCGGATCCGTGTAGTGCCCGATGTGCGCGGCCAGGGCGTGGGCGAGCCACGCGTCGACGTCCTTCTGCACGTACCAGCCGGCGCGGCGGGTGAGTTCGTCCCGGGCTGCTTCGTCGCCCTCGCGGGGCTCGGTCTGCTCCAGCGTGCCGAGCTCGCGCAGCGCCTGGAGCTCACCGGCGCGGGCGGCGATCCGCTGGGCTTCGCGCAGCTCGGCTTCCAGGGCGGCCGCGGCGTCGGCGGCGAGCTCGGCCTGGACGACGTCGTCGGTGTCCGGGTCGTAGACGGTGTTCGGGGCCGCGTCGGCGAGCAGGTGGTCGATGCGCTCCCACTCCGCGAGCTCCGCCCGGCCGCGGGTGTCGTCGGCGAGGTGCTCATGGCGGGAGTCCTGGCGCGCGTGGAAGCGGGCGTCCTCGAGGGCCGCCGCGACGGCGGCCGCGGTCATCCCCTTCGCCCGGCGGCGCATCACACGCCGTCCGATCCGGGCGTGGTCGACCAGCTCGCGGGGTGCGGCCGGGCCGGGAACGGGATGGCGAAGAGTGCGCCGGGGGCTGCTCGTCAGGGCCTCGCATTCGGGGTGCGGAATAAGGTGCGGATGAGCCAAAGCACGAGAGTTGTCACCGGCGGAGCCAGATGAGCTGGCGAACGGGGCCGGTCGAAGCCGCCTGGTTGTCACAAGCGAGGCACACGGCTTGTCACAGGACGCCCTTCAGCAGCTTTTCTGTCACCAGAAACGAAGATCGAGAGCCCCTGCGCTCTCAACCTTCCGGATGCGGCGGTGGGGAAGGCAGCAGAGAGCGCGCTCGGCGGACTGGGTGGCCGTCGGGACCGCCGGTGAGCCAGGAGCCGTCGCCCAGGGGCGTTAGTTCATAGGGGTTGGTCACCTCGACGGTGATCTCGCCGCTGATCGTGCCTCTCCGCACGTCGACCAGGTGGTAGCGGAACCACTCCTCCTCGTCCTGGTCCTGACCGCCCAGGGTGACGATGGCCAAGTCTGGAGTCAGGTAGCCGCCGCTCCACTCAACGAACGCCTCCTCCGGGTCGTGTCCGAAGGCTTCGACGGGCAGAGTGAAGAGCACTTCCCCGCTGGGGTGGCGCTGGAAGGCGACATCCGCTTGCCCGTGGTCGACGGTCATGAACTGCTGCCCGTCCGGGGCCAGGTCGATCATGCAGCGGTCCGACCACGGATACGTCGCGAAGGTGGGCTCGCCCTTGGCCCCGGCTGCAGCTCGGAAAATGACGGAGCCGTCCTGGCCCTCACCGATGTCGAGGTAGATGCTGCCGTCCATGGGGTGCACGTAATGGAAGGCACCGTGCCCGGCCGTTTCCAGCTCACGGCGGGCCAGGACCGTCCCGCTGTCGGCGTCGTGCACGACCCACTGGTCTGCGCCTCCGCGTCCTGCCATCGCGTCCGGCCGGTAGACCCAGACGCTTCGGCCGTCCAGGGACAGCGCACAACCAGGCCGGTGGCCATAGAGCTGGTCCGAGTACGGCTCGAAGTCCGACGCCCACAGCACGTCACCGGCGCGCGTGAGGCAGACGACACCGTTCAGCGTCGTATACGCGACTCGCTCCAGATCGGGCCAGACCGCCGACTCCAAGACCTCGTCGCCAGGCCGCGGCCGGAACACTGCGACGGGCTCCAGCGCCCCGAGAGCACCGGAATCCATCACGTAGGCATAGATCCACCCGTCGCGGTGGCGTGTGATCACCTTTGGAGCCCGCACAGGAATCATCCGCCGAGGCTAACGCCCAGCTCAAGCTCACCGACAACCGGGATCGGTGGGGCGGCACCCTCCAAGGCGACTACCTCCGACGTAGGGGCCGACCCGTGTTCGAGTGCGTTTGCCGAACGAAGCAGGTGGTGTTTGCTGCCCGTTTTCCGCCGGTCGACCGGCGACGGGCCGGTGTCGGCGCCCCCTTTTTCGCGCGGACGTGGGAACCGTCCACGCACGCGCGTGACCAGTCGAGTGCGCCGGCCGCGTTGAGCTCCGCGAGTAGGACTCGGTGCAGTTGGTCGAAGACTCCTGCCTTCTGCCACCGGTCCAGGCGGCGCCAGCAGGTCTGTCCCGAGCCGAACCCCAGTTCCAAGGGCAGGAGTTGCCAGGCTATGTCGTTGTAGAGGACGTACAGGATGCCCTGGAGGCAGAGCCGGTCCGCCACCGGTCGTGGCCCCGGCGACCGCTCCGGCCACGGCGGCAGTAACGGCTCGATCAGAGCCCACAACTCATCGTCCACGAACCGCGGTCGATTACCCACGCCCTCACGAACGCCGGAATCGTCACACCGGTTACGCCTCACCAGTCAACGTCAACAAGATCGTGTTACGAGCTCGTAGGAGGGGGCGTGCCCAGTCCGGCACGGAGTGGGTCATGCAGCCCTGGCGGGTGTTCCTGCGGTCGTGGAGCATCAGCGTGCTGGCGTCCGGTGCGGCATCAGTGACGCGGGCAGTGTCCAGCTGGGTCATCGAGGCGGCCGTGACGCAGGCCGTGGCCAGTTCGGCCGCGAGGTGCGGGTGCGCGGTGGCGGCGTGGAGGCGGCGGGCGATCTGGCTCTCGGCGAGAGGGGTCAGCGCGGGAGGGGTGAAGCCGCGCTCGCTGGCTGTCGGTGCCCGGCAGGAGCAGCGGTCGCTGTCGTCGATGGACTGCAAGCGTGGTGAGGGCCGGCAGGCCGCCCAAGAGCGAGGGCCGGTGCACGACGATCGGCTCGCTGATCACGCCTCCCAGCCTGCCGCCGGCCGGTTCGATGAGCGAGTCAGCTCGGGGACGTCAGGGATGTTCTGTGACAGCGAACCTTGAGCGTGTGCCGACGAAGTTTGAGTGCACCGGTACGGCACCGATCCGAGGCCATTGCGCGTACGCCAAGGCTGCTTGGGCCTGGGCCGTACCGAATTCATCCTTTCGTGGATTCCCGGTGCGTGAGCAGGCCCGGCCCTGTGGTGATCGGTAGCGTGCGGGAAAGCCGTCACTCGCACGGCATGTCCGCGTCGCCCGGCGCGGCCCCCTGCTCCGGAGGTGTCCCGATGGTGAGTATTGGTGGCCTGCTACCCCCGGTCGGGTTGGAGATCCCGTGCTCTGGCTACGCCGTGAACGTGCCGCTGAAGGCCGACGCGATCGGTATGGCCCAGCTCGACTTCAGGGGCGGCATCAAGGTCCGCATCGAGGCGAACATCAACGGCGGTCTCGGCGGGGTGAAGATGAGGATCATCGGTGAGGAGTACAGCGCCGACCACCCGACGCTCGGCAAGGTCACGCTCTCGCAGTCCGACACCGACACCACGCCGCTCAGCCTGCTGGAACTCGTCAAGAACATGCCGCCGACGTTCAAGAACACCCTGTTCCACGACTTCACCCTCACCATCGAGGCATTCCCCGGCGCTACCGGGCCGACGGTGCTGTCCAACACCAAGACGATGACCACCGGGAACGACCGCCTCACCGTGTTCCCCCCGCAGGGCGCCGTCTACCAGCTGCAGCAGCCGGTCGACTTCGCCCCCGTCGGCGACCCGGGCACGGTCGTCGCGCAGCTCATGGCCTTTCCGATGACCATGTCCCACAACCCCTGACCGCCCCGGCCCGCCGGGCAGGCGGGACGGGGCGGCCCGGGGCAGGCCGGGGCAGATCTCTCCGGCCGCCGTGGCGGTCCTCTGCGGCAGCGAGCCAGCATCGCAAGGCACCGACACCGGCCCCGAGCCAGCGCCTGCGGTGGCGTCTTCACCCGACCGAGGCAGGTATTTCAGGGGCTGTCGCCACTCCAGTCCCAGCGGGCCGGGTCGCCGGGGCGCGGGTCGTACAGCGCCCGGCCTCCGGGGCCGAGGTGCGCGAGCTGATGCCGGACGGCGTCGACGCCGCACTGGAACTGATGGGCTGCTCGGTCCTCGCCGACACCTTCCGCACCGTCCGCCGCCACGGCAACTGCCCGAGCTCCGTGAGGAGGGAGACGCCGTCGTCGATCTCCTCCGGCCTCCAGCCGGTGATGTCGAGCAGCAGCCGTCCAGCGGGCCGCTGACCAGTTCGGCGTAGTCCCGGTGGGGCAGCGGGCCCGGGCGGTCGTGGTCGGTGCCGTAGACCCGGCCGCGCAGCAGCTGCTCGTCATCACGGTCCATCCGCTCAGCCTTGCAGCCGCCACTGACAGCCGGGTCCGGTCGCGTCACCTGCGGAAGCGGGAGAGCCAGTTTCCGCCGGTCTCCTGCTCGGGCACGGCCTGGCCCTGCTCTTCATGCCGGTGCTCGTCCGGCCAGGCTTGCTGAAGGTCGGTGACGAACCGCCGGTCAGGCCGGTGGCGGTGAGGCAGCCGTCGATCAGGTGGGGCCGGAGCTGGATCCTGCGTAACTCCCGGCGAAGGACACGGTCGAGGTCGTCGGGTGTGTCGAAGGCGGTGTTGGCCATGGCCCGGCGTGCCAGTGACCAGAGGGCCTCGACGGGGTTCAGTTCGGGTGCGTACGGCGGGAGGCGGACGGTGGTGAGCCAGTCGTGCTCGGCCTCGTACTGTTTCAGCCCGGACGCCAGGTGGGTGTTGAGATTGTCCCAGACCACCACGATCGGGCCGCCGAGCTGGATGTGTGCACGGACGAGCAGGTCGCGGTAGTCCAGCCAGGAGAAACTCTTCCGTGCCCCCTTCGGGAGCAGATGGCGACGGGGCCGATAGCTCAGTCCGGCGCTCTCGCCGGGTCTGTAGCAGCACAGCGCGGCGACCGAAGTCCTGCGGCGGGATCTGCCCCGGACGCGGACAACGGGCGTGTGGCCACGTCGCCCCCAGGTCCGGGCCCGTGGCGGCGTCATCGAGAATCCGGCCTCGTCCTCGAAGACGATCCAGCCCCCATGGGCCGCCGAGAGGCTCTCCGGATAACGCATACCACCGGCATACCGCAGGGATCCTGAACCGTCACTCCCCGACGACAACCCGAAAACCTCAGTATTCCCCGTGTCTTCCCGCAGAGTCTGGCGCGCGTCCGGCACAGACCCCTGCGTCCCGGACTACGGGCAGGGCGCTCACTGCGGTCTGCTCGGCTGGTCAGCCGGTCGTCTGTGGCTGATGACGGTCGGCTGTGGTCGTGGTGAGTGCTGTACTTCACTGCTGTACAGCTCCGAGCGTTCCGCATCCCCCAGCCGCCGCGTAGCCTCATCTGCGTGTATGACGACTGGTTCGAGGACGACGTACGGAACAGCCAACAGCAGGCGGTCGTGGACGTCGTGAGGCAGTCCGCTCGTTCCTGGCCAGAATGTCGGCCTCAAGACACCGTCGTGCTCGTCTTCGGGCCGGACGACGACGAGGATGACGTGGCCCCCGCCGCACGGGAGTCTCGGTGGGAGCCGCCAGTTGAGCACACGCCTTACCTCACCGCGCTGGACGAGGCGTTGGACCGGGGAGAAGAGGTTCTCACGCTCATAGCGGATCTGGTCGATAGGCGTGAGAGGGAGAGGGGCCTGATCTTCATGACGTTGGGCGCGACTGTCATCGGTGACCGGCTCTTCTGCAGCGAACGCCACAGCCAGAATTACCAGACTCCGGAACCAACAGGGGATGTGGCGCCGCGTTGTGCCGCCGGCCCCCCTGAACACCTCGGCCGGATCGCTGCTTCCTGGTTCGAGGAAATCATGAACCGCCCCACGATCTCTTCTCACCCTGTCGTGGGTGGCGGATACAGATTCGTCCCTCCGGGCTCTGCGCTTCAGCCAGGACATCGCTGGGTGCGCAACGGACCCCAGTGATTGACCAGTCCTGAGCAACGTTGCAGCCCGTCCGCGCCCTGGCCGCCGCGGCCGACCCGGGTGGCCCGGCAGGTTGTCTGTGCTGTGTAGAGTGGCGTTACCGACGCGGGGTGGAGCAGCTCGGTAGCTCGCTGGGCTCATAACCCAGAGGTCGCAGGTTCAAATCCTGTCCCCGCTACGAGAGGAAGGGTCCAGCATCCGCCGGACCCTTCCCGCCCGGATCGGGCAGCACGCCGTCGTGATGTCATGGTAACCACCGCAGCAGGCACAGCTGGACGGCGTGGCTGCGCGAGCAGGTCGCCGAGGGCTGGCGGCCGGGCGAGTGGGACGCGGACACGCTGGTGTCCACCGGGGATGTGGATCATCCGCGCACCGTGGTGTTCCGCTGCGGTACCGCTGCCTGCGACGCGCTGGCCAGCACGAAGAGCCTGTGCTCTGGGCGTGCGAAGGCCCAGAAGGCCGGCGGGCTGTCCATGAAGGACTTCAAGGCCACCCATGTGCCGGTCCGCGACCGGACCATGACCGACCGGCGGGCGCTGTGCCGCGTCGAGGACTGCCCGCGCGAGTCGAACCTGTGGGGCTGTGCAGCGCACGCCTCGCTTCGCAACAAGGGCCTGGACCGAAACCCGTCCTCCTCGTTGGACGCATGGGTGGCGGTCCAGCGGGCGTAGGACCCGGTGCCTGGCTGCCGGGTGCGGGGCTGCCGCTACGACGGCCGCGGCCCGCTGGGGCTGTGCTTCCAGCACGGCAGGCGCTTCAGGCAGCACCCTGCCTCCCGGATCGCCGGGTCGCCCCTTCCGGCGTCGCGGCTGGACCGGCAGGCCCCCCTACCTGGGCGTTCACCAGTTCTCGCTCGCGCCGCTGCACCCGCTTGGGCGGTGGGAAGTGCCCTACGTGCTGCAGCAGCGCGACGCGCGCGGCCAGAAGGTCGACCCGCTCGCGGCCCGCCAGCTGATCACGCATCTGGCCGATGCCTGCGAGAGCCTGGCCGCGCTGGCGGCCGGGGAACTGCCGCGCCGCTCGCAGATGAACGTCGACGCGCTGCTGCGCGAGGCACACCGGGTCGTGGCCGCCGCCTTCGCCCGGTTCAAGGGGGTGGACCCGGCCTCGCTGCCAACGCTGGACCTGGCGGAGCTCGGGGTGCGGGGCAAGCGCGGCGGCAGGACCAGCCGCAGCGGCGACGTGGACCTCACCGGCACGACGGCCTCATTCCGGCAGCTTGACGGCCTCGCCGGCGGCGACGCGGGGCACGGTCGGCACCAAGCCGTCCGCGGCCGCCCGCTCCCACGCATCGAGCAGGGCCTTGACCCGTTTCGGGCCGGTGCCCGTCCTGCTCGCGCAGTCCCTCGCGCCGAGCTGCCGGTAAATGCTTCCACCGAATCGTTTCGCACGCTGTTCGATGGTCAGGCCGCGACCGCTGTCCAATGCGACCCGGCGTGCGACCAGGTGAGCCAACGCCCAGCCCCCGCCGCGCGCATGCCGGGCGAACTCCGCGAGGTCGGCTTCCAGGAAAGCGTCCGTCTCCTCGATGGCGGGCGGCACCACACCGCCACCGGGACACGCGCGGTGCCGCGTTCACGGCGGGCGCTCTCGTTCGCGCCGCCCAGCCGCAGTCCGATCCAGGTCGCCATCAGCTCGATTTTGGTCAGCGCGTCCTTGGCCGCGGGAAGCTGCTCTTCGCACAGTGCGCCGGTGCTCTGGTGGCGGGCGATGAAGCCGGTGGCCTGGTCGCCCACCCGCACCAGGTCCCGGGCCAGGGCCATCCACTGGCCCGGCGTCTCGCCGCAGTCGATCCGTTCCCGGTCGCGTTCCCGCCGGTGCTGTTCGTTGACGGTTTCGCGGACCGACGAGCGCAGACCGGCGTCGGCCTCCAGCAGTGAGACCACGATCTTCTCGCGGGCACCGCCCTGAAGGCGCCCAGGTACTCCACCAGCTTCGCGGCGTCGCCCAGGTGAGAGTCCATCAGGTCCCGAAGCGCCGGGGCCGTGCCCAGCGCCTGGTGGTACTGGGGCAGTTTCAGCTGGTCGCGGCCCTGCGCGACGGCCTCCTCCAGCAACACCAGCAGCTTGCGGTAGCCCTCGTCGACCGGAACCCCGCGCTCCAGGTGGCCTGGACGCCGGTGGCGGCAATCTTCGCCCGCAGCGGCGGCGTGCAGAGGCGGGAGACGAGCCGGTAGTCACGGCCCGAGCGCGGGCTCAGGCCGCTCGCGTCGCAGAACGCGTCCAGGACGCCGTCGCCGCCACCCGCGGTCACCTCCAGCAGCTTGTCGCCCAGCTCCAGCCGGTTGACGCTGCCCCTGTTCACCAGCACGGCCGACTTGGACATCCCGGTCCGAGTAGCTCACAGACACTCCCCACCAAAGGCAATGTAATGAGCATGTACTGTAATGAGACGAATGGGCCGTCCGGACGGTCGAACTCCCCTTCCGGTGCGACCGGTTGACGCTCCCGCAGCCGTGACCGGGCAGTTGTTCCGCGTGTGCGGCTGGGACTGCACCCATGCGGGTGATGCCCGACGAGGGCGCCGGGTGCGCTCCTACGAGCGGCGCGGCCTGCTGGCCGAGCCAGCCCGTTACGACATCATCGGCACTCTGGCCTGCCTCACGGGATGGCCGTGATCATGTACACGCCCCGCAGCCGCTGGCCTCGCTGGGTGGCGGGCTGGTCAGTGGCTGCCGGAGAAGATCTTCCGGACCTCACGGGGCGTGCAAGTCGCGCCAGGTTCCCGTGCATGCCAGCACCGCCGCCGCGCTGCGGAAATACGCCCGGGAACGTGACCTCCAGCGGCCCGTTCCCAGCACGGTGGCCTTCCTGGTGTCCACCCGCGGCACCCGGCTCGATGCCCACAACATCCCGCGCATCTTCGCCCAGCTGCTGGACGCGGCGAACATCACCGCAGGTGAAGGCCCCCGCAGGCCCCGCCTGCACGATCTTCGCCACACATTCGCGATCACGACCTTGCTGATCTCTGCCGTCCGCTGCCGCTGGAGTGGAATTCCACCGAACCGCGCCACCAGTGGCCCTCACGCACATCGGCGACAGGTCGGTCATCGCCGCCCTGCCCGTCGCGTTCAGGTGGGCCTCCGCTATCGGTTTCAGCGTCGGGTCCGACTGGAGGAAGCCGTTGAGCGACCAGGCCAGCGCGCCTACCAGTTCGCTGCCGTCGATCGCCTTCGTGACCGCGGTCAGGTCGGCCGGTGGGCGCCCGAGTAGGGGCCGGCGAGGGTGATGTCGGCTGCGTAGGAGGACTGGAGTTCCGCTGCCGCCGCGGCGGCTCCGCCGCCCTGGCTGTAGCCGAACAGGCCCACCCGGGACTCGGAGGTGACCGAGGTGCCGGGGAGGGAGCGGGCGGCGCGTACCGCGTCCAGTACCGCGTGGGCCTCGTCGAGACGGTTGACGTACGTGTGGAGGCAGTCCGTCGCTCCCAGGCCGGCGTAGTCCGTGACGACCACCGCGGCGCCCGTCGGCAGGAGACGGTAGATCGCCACATCCTCGTAACCGACCGACACCGTACCGCCGTTGAGGGACAGGGGGTTCTCCAGGCCCAGGGACGCGGCGCACTGGTCGCCCTGACCTCCCATGGGTTGTCGTTCTGCCCGCTTCCGCTTCCGCATGCGCAGAGCCCGGCCATGGGGGCCATCGTCAGACCGGCCACCAGCAGGCGTCTCTTGCTGGACATGCCTTGTTCCCTGTCCGCTGATGTCCCAAAAAAAGACGGTCAGCGTGCCTTCCACCCGCTTCTCCTCGTCCCCGGTCGGCATTGACAACCGCCCTCGCGCCCCTCCACCATCATTCCACTAATCAAGTAGTGGAATGATGGTGGTGATCGTGGAGTACCGCATCGACAGGCGGAGCGGGGTCCCCGCCTTCCAGCAGATCGTGCAGCAGACCAAGCAGGCCCTCCGGCTGGGCGTACTCGTGCCGGGTGACCGGCTGCCCACCGCCAAGGAGGTCGCCGCGACCAGCACGGTCAACCCGAACACCACCCTCAAGGCGTACCGCGAGCTGGAGCGCGAGGGCCTGGTCGAACCGCGACCGGGCCAGGGCACCTTCGTACGCCGCACGCTGGGCCGCCCCGAGACGGGCACCGACTCGCCGCTGTACGCGGAGCTGGTGGCGTGGATGTCGAAGGCGGCCGGGGCCGGTCTGGAGCAGGAGGACGTGGCCGCGCTGGTCGCGTCGGCGATGGAGAAGCAGTACGCCGCCGGGAACGTGGCGGCAACGGGGTCCACGACAAGGTCCACGGGGGCCACGACAACCAGGAGCACAGGTGAGTGAAGGTATGTACGCGGGGGAACCGGCGATCGAGGCGTACGGGCTGGGGATGCGCTACCGGCGGGGCTGGGCGTTGCGGGACTGCTCCTTCCGTCTCCCGGCGGGACGGATCTGCGGCCTGGTGGGACCCAACGGGGCGGGCAAGACCACGCTGCTGAGCATCGCGGCCCATGTCCTGCAGCCGACGAACGGCTCGATCAGCCTGTTCGGTGAGGCTCCGGGCTCGGTGGAGTCCGGTCGGCGCACCGCGTTCCTCGCCCAGGAGAAGCCCCTGTTCCGCCGTTTCACCGTGGCGGAGACCCTGCGTCTGGGCCGGGAGCTGAACCCCGGCTGGGACCAGCGTGCCGCCGAGGACATCATCCGCGCGGGCAACGTGCCCTTCGACGCGAAGATCAGCACCCTCTCCGGAGGCCAGCGCACCCGCGTCGCCATCGCCCTCGCCTTCGGAAAGCGCCCCGACCTGCTGATGCTCGACGAGCCGATGTCGGACCTCGACCCGGTCGTGCGCCACGAGATCATGGGCACCCTCCTCGCCGAGGCCGCCGAGCGCGGAACCACCGTGCTGATGTCCACCCACGTCCTGGCCGAACTGGAGAACGTGTGCGACTACCTCGTCGTCGTCTCCGGCGGCGGAGTGCGCCTCGCCGGTGACGTGGACGAGCTGATGTCCGTGCACACCCTGGTCACGGGCGCGAAGGAGGGTGACGGCATGCCTCCCGCCCTCGGGCACCACACCCTCGTCGAGTCCCGGACCAGCGGACGGCAGTTCACCGCGCTCATCCGCCCCGAGGGCCCGGTCACCGGCCCCTGGGACATCAACGCCCCGAACATGGAGGAACTCCTGCTCGCCTATCTCCGCTCACCCGACGCACCACCGCTGATCACCCCCACCGCACAGGTCCATGGCCAGGGGTTCGGCACCGGGGCGGTGGCGGCATGAGCACCTTCACCCGCAGCTCGACCAGCACCTCGACCGGCTCCACGAGCGACGGCAAGAACGGGACCATGAACGGGACCACCGACGGGACCTTGAACGCGACCACCACGGAGGCCAACCGGCGCCCCCGACTCAGCGGTATGACCTGGCTGGTCTGGCGCCAGCACCGGGCCGCGTTCTGGACGATCCTCGCCGCCACCGCGCTCTCCGTGGCCTGGATCGTCTACCAGCGCGGCCAGCTGGTCGACTTCCTCGACGGCTACGGCTATCCCGGCAAGAGCCTCGACGAGGCGGGCGGCAAGTTCCAGCAGTACAAAGACGCGTTCTCCTCCGTCTCCACGGGTCTCCAGGCGATACCCATCCTGCTCGGTGTCTTCCTCGGCGCCCCGCTCATCGCGGGCGACCTGGAGAACGGCACCGCCAAGCTGGTCGCCGCCCAGTCGATGAGCCGGACCCGCTGGCTCGTCACGAAGCTGGCGCTGGCCGGACTGGTGGTCGTGGTGAGCACGGGCGTGTTGTCGGCGGTGTTCGGCTGGTGGTGGAACCCCGTCAAGTCCGAGGCCACGGTCATGGACTGGACCTCGGGCGCCGCGTTCAACACGACGGGCCCAGTGCCTGTCGCCCTCGCCCTCTTCTCCGTCTTCGGCGGGGTGGCGATCGGTGTGGTGCTGCGACGCACGCTGACGGCCATGGTGGTCACCTTCGGTTTCACCGTCGTCCTCCAGCTCGTCTGGGGCTACTTCCTGCTGTCGCTCGGCAACGTCGTCACGGTCACGACGAACAAGGGTGTCACAGGCGAGAACGTGTCCCCGTCGCTCCCCCACGGCGCCTACGAAATCGACCAGTCGTATGTCACCGGCAGCGGGGATCTGGTGGGCTGGGGCACCTGTTCGGGGTCGCAGACCGACGCGGCACGGCAGGTGTGCCTGGACAAGGCCGACGTCGTGGGCTGGTCGGTGCAGTACCTCCCGATGTCGCAGATGAACGCCATGCAGTGGTTCGGCGCGTCGATTCTGTTCGCCCTGACCGCCGGTGTCGTGGCGTTCCTCTTCTTCTGGGGTCGTAAGCGGCTCGTCTGAGTCCGTACGCCCCGCGCCCCTTTGCGAAGGGGCGCCTCTTTCCCCCTCTGTTTCTTTGTCCCGTCCGCCGGGCTGCTTCGCCATGCCCGAAGGTCCGGAGAGAAAGGTATGCCTTGAATCACCGTAGGAGGCGAGCGAGTGAGGCTTCCGCTCTCGCCGTGCTCGTCGCCGCCGCTCTTACCGCGGCCCTGCTCGTCGCCGCCCCGGAATCCGGGGCCGCACAGTCCGCCGGCGGTACGGCAGGTACGGCCGGAGCCCTCGGCAAGGCCAGGACCGTCACCCTCGTCACCGGTGACCGGGTCACGCTGGACGCCACCGGACAGGTCACCGGTGTGCGGCCCGGCAAGGGTCGGGAAGGCACCGCCTTCCGAATAGCGCGGAGCGCCGACCGCACCTACGTCGTCCCGCGTGACGCCGAGCGGCTCCTCGTGAACGGCACCGCCGACCGGCGGCTGTTCGACGTGACGCAGCTGGTCAAGTGGGGTTACGACGACGCGGCCCGCCCCGACCTCCCGCTGATCGTGACGTACGCCAGCCGCGCCCTCGCGCCGAGCGCGCTGTCCGCCGCCGGAGCCCGGGTCAGCCGGGACCTGCCCAGCGTCAACGGGGACGCGCTGAAGGCCCGTAAGTCCGAGGGCGCCGACCTGTGGGAGACGCTCACCGGCAGCGGGGGGACAGCGCGGGAGAGGTCGGCCGCCGCCGACCGGGTCGAGAAGATCTGGCTCGATGGGAAGGTCGAGGCGGCCCTCGACCGGAGCACCGCGCAGATCGGCGCCCCCGAGGCCTGGGCGGCGGGGTACGACGGCACGGGCGTCAAGGTCGCCGTGCTGGACACCGGAGTTGACGGCACTCACCCGGACCTGAAAGGCCGTGTCGACGCGGCGAAGAACTTCTCCGAGGCGGCGGACACGGTCGACCGGGTGGGTCACGGCACGCATGTGGCGTCCACGGTCGCGGGGTCCGGCGCGCACTCCGGGGGCAAGTACAAGGGGGTCGCGCCGGGCGCCCGGCTGATCAGCGGCAAGGTGCTCGACGACGACGGCCACGGCGAGGAGTCCGGGGTCATCGTCGGCGCGCAGTGGGCCGTCGCGCAGGGCGCCGAGGTGGTCAACCTCAGCCTGGGCGGCCCCGACAGCCCCGGTGACGACCCCCTCGAACAGGCGGTGAACGAGCTGTCCGCCTCCTCCGGCGCCCTCTTCGTGATCGCCGCAGGCAACGAGGGCCCCGCGACCTGACCAGGCGTGCGTCCATCCACCCGGGCCTGGCTCTGAAGCCTGGAACTCGCCCGGCCCATGCGGGTGCCCACGCTTGCACAGGACGAGGCGCTGGACCGGGCGATGGCCGCGAGGTCCACGTGCCCCACTGCCTCGTCCAGTCAGAGTCGGCAGATCCCCGCCCAGAAAATTGCGTGATGCGAATAATTGCGCGCCACGCAGATTCTGCTGACGTCAGTGGCATGAGTGGTCTTCGGGAACGGAAGAAGGAAGCCACGCGCGCAGCGCTGAGCTGGGCCGCAGTCCGGCTCACCGTCGAGCGCGGGTTGAGTGCGGTCAAGGTGGAAGACATCGCCGCGGCGGTCGGGGTGTCTCCGCGCACCTACAACAACTACTTCTCCAGCAAGGCCGAAGCGATTGCGTTTCGCTACCTTGAGCGCTCCTTGCGGCTCGCGGCCGAGCTGCGTCACGGACCGCCCGGCGAGCCCTTGTGGGAGGCAATCACTCGGGCGGCACTACGGCAGCTGGAGCCTGGCCCTGAGGTGGAGCACATGCCACCCCAGGAGCCCGATGAGTGGGCGGCCGGTCTGCGGGTGATGTTGGCCGAACCCGTGCTGGAGGCCGAGATGCTGCGGGCGAGCAAGATTGCGGAGAAGGAGCTTGCCGCAGCGATCGCTGACCGCACGGGCACGGATCCCGGGTCCGATCTCTACCCTCGCCTGGTGGCCGCGAGCGTGATGGCCGCGAACAATGTCGCCCTCGAGCTGTTCGTGCAAGGCGGCACGGGCGAGCCGATGGAGGTTCTGCTGCCCCGGGCTCTGCGCATGGTGGCCACCGGACTTCCCACTCCGTAGGCCCCTCCTTTCCACCCTGAACAGGGGCTGGTGCTTGCAGCCTCTACGCCGCCATTCCGCAAAAAAGGAAAATCGTCATGCTTGACGTAGTAATCGTCGGTGGCGGCCCGAACGGGTTGATGCTCGCCTGCGAGCTGGCACTGGCTGGGGTGCGTCCGGTTGTGCTGGAGCGTCTCGCCGGCCCGAAGACCGAGCCCCGGGCGAACGGTCTGGTCGGTCAGGTGGTGCGCATGCTCGACCGACGTGGTCTCTACGCACGCATCAGCGGATCCGGCGAGCCGCCCCGCCCCGCGCCCCGCTACATGTTCGGCGCATTCACGCTGGACCTCACAGGACTCGACGACAACCCCGTGAGCCTGCTCCCGGCGCCGCAGGAGCAGATCGAAAAGGTCCTCGCCGAACGCGCCGTGGAACTCGGCGTCGACCTCCGCAGGGGGCAGGAGGTGGCCGATCTGCACCAGGACAACGACTTCGTCCGGATCACCCTTGCCGACGGTGAGGCTCTCACCGCCCGTTACCTGGTAGGGGCTGACGGGGGGCACAGCCTGGTGCGACGCCTGTCCGGCATCGGCTTCCCCGGCGTGACCACCGACGACTTCGTCACCCGCTCCGCGAACGTGTCCGTGGCGGACGAATACCTGGGCCCGGACGGCAGCCTGCACGTTCCCGGCTACGGGAGCTTGCCCTGTCCCAGTCGGCACTGATGCGCCCCGGACCGGAAGTCAGTGCCCTGCGGACCGTCTTTGGCGACCTGCTCGCCTCACCTGGCGGCACTGAACGCATCGCCCACCTGCTCGCTGGAACCACCGAGGACTTCGCGCCCGACCTCGTGGTCCACACCGGCGCAGGCACCCGTCGGCTGGCCGACTTGACCATCACCGCCCGGCCCTTGCTGCTGGACCTGTGCGACGACTTCGCCGAGGCCGCGAAGCCCTGGCACGACCGGGTCGATGTCATAAGCGGCAAGGCGGAGAGCACGAGCGTGACCGGCCTGCTGCTGCGCCCCGACTCCCACATAGCGTGGACCGGACACGAGCCGAAAGACGCCAGCGGTCTGCGAGCCGCACTGCACCAGTGGTTCGGCACGCCGCTGAGCGGCGCCCGTGAGCCGGAGCAGGTCAGCGGTTGACCTGGGCCATCGGCTCGCGGTTCGCAGCGCGGGCGGCTTCAAGGTCCTCGTCCCGTTCGGCGAGTTCGCCGCGCAGATCGAGAATCTGCTGCTCCAACTCGGTGGTCCGGCGTGCGAGCGTCTCGATGTCGGCCGGGGCCCCAAGGCCGGATGCTTCCCAAGCCGTCCGGCCCAGCGCCTCGGACAGGCACCGTTCGAGCCGGGTGATGTGCGCGGCCAGTCTCCCGTTGCGGGTCGTGAGGTTCGCGACGTCGGCCAGGCGACTTGCGGCTGACCTGCGTTCCGGCAATCGTGCTGGGCAAGGGCTGGCCCGCGCGGGCGATGACGGCTGCGTGCAGATCACCGGTGCGGTGAATCAGGCCGCGGTGAACGCCGGCGGCACGGGCGACCGAGGAAACGCTGATCTCCTCGCCGGCGGAGGCCAGTTGGTCGAGGGCTTTGAACACTCGGTTTCTTCGACGGTCGGAGTCAGCGACCCGCGCTCGGGTCAGGTGGTCCGGTGATGCGCTCACGCGTCCCGCTCCGGCCGCAGGTCCGGCTCGGGCGGACGGATTCCGGGCGTGCTCAGGGAGACGTTGCGGGACTTGCGCAGGGTCCGGGTGGCGTCCTTGATCTGCTCACGTTCGTCCTCGGTGAGCCCGTCGAGGTCGGTCTCGACGCGGCGGATCAGTATGCGGATGCACTTGATCTCCTCGTCGGACGGAGTCGCTTCGGTGCGGGCCCAGGCGTCGAGGTCCGAGGCCGCCGCGAGACGTTCACGGTGCCTCAGCAGGGTGTCCAGGTAGGCCCGCAGCTCCGACAAGTACGACGGGTCAGTGCGGAAGTGGTCGCAGCCGACGCAGCGGAACCGGAACGGGCAGCCGTGGCCGCCGACCTTGACGCCGCTCGGTTCGACGCAGATGCCGTAGGGGACGGACACCTGGCCGATCCGCAGGCGGGCGTGCTCGTGCTCCAGGAGCTGGCGGGCCTGCGTCCAGATCTTGTTGCCGTGCCGGTCGAACTGGTGCGAGACAAGTTTGTCGAGCGCGGCAGGGGTGCGTTTTTCCGTGACTAATGGTGACGTGGGGGTATTGGAACTGTCCGAATGCCTGACTCGCCAGCCATAGCCAGCACGTGCTTGGCAGCTGTCGATCACGGGTTCCACTGGTCGCAGTACTCGATGTGGATCTCGCGGGCGTCACCGAGGATGCCGTCGTTCGAGTGGAGCTCGGTGCAGAAGTACGGATAGCTGGGGTGGACCGGAACGTAGCCCGGTCCGTTGCGGGCGACGTCGAGGAAGTGTCGAGCGGTCTCCCGGAACACCTTCGCGCTGCCGGTCATGAACAGCGTCTCGGCATGAAGGTGCTGGTGAAACAGGTCGCGGTTTTCCCGGTAGTGACGTGCTGCCCAGTCGACTGCGGCGCTGTCGACAGGATCTGCGTCGGGCAAGTTCACGGTCTGGGGACGACCGGAGCCGAGGCGACTCCTCACCTGCTTCCAGCGGGAGGGGGTGAACTGCAGCGAATGGTGCAACAGCACCAGGTCCAGTTGGAAGCCGACGTCGTCCGGTACTTCCCGGGCTGGCGGGCGGTTTGCCCGCATCGGCAGGTGAATCAACGAACGCGGTGAGCGTGCCGCGAGCATCCACAATCCGGCGATTCGGCGGGCGGCGTCCTGGTCGAGATACACGTCCAGGTGCCGATCGTGGTCGATGAGTACTGCATGGTTCAGAGGCCGGGCAGGTCGGATGACTCTGAACTCGTCGGCTCCCAAGCGGGCCTGGTGGATTGCGACCGGCAACTTCATTGGTTCTCCGTTGAGGTGCGTCGGCTGAGTTCGTTGGCGTAGGTGGCCCAGTCGCCCGCGGAGAGACGTTGCCAGGCAAAGGCGACGTCGGTGTGGATGCCGAGGGTGCGGGCGAGGATCGCAGCGGGGATCTCGGTGGCGAGCTGGAAGAGCGCGGTGCTGCGGGCCTGGTTGGGCCTGATTCCGAACTGGTTCAGCCGTTGGGTCAGCTGGGTGGTGCTGATCGGCCGTCCGGGCTGGCTGCCGGGGAAGAGCCATGGAGACGGGGCCAGGGCAGAAGTCGGTGTAGACGAGCACGGACTTGCCGTGCTCGTCGGTCTCCATGCAGTCCCAGGGCAGGCATCCGATCTCGTCGGGGCGTCGGCCGGTATCGACGAGGATCTCGGTGGCGGCGCGCGCGTCGTCGCTGCCGTCCCGGATCTGGTCGAGGGTGTGCAGCCGCTCGCAGAGCTGGCTGAGGATCTCCTTGGGCAGGGCTCTGCCGGATCCTTCCTCGATGACGACCGGGGGCATGTCGTGCCTGCGCCGGCCGAACTCCCCGACGGTGACGACTGGTTCCGCGGCTGCCCGGACTGCCACCTGCCCCACCAGGGCGGGGGCGCCGGCCTCGCCGCGCACCTCCGCACCGTCCACACCCACGCCGGTGATCCCCGGCGACCCATCACGATCCACCTGGACCTCTGACCGGCGGGCCCGGCTTCCCAAGTCTGGGCGCCCGCGGGCGGTTCGCCTCCGACCTCACGCCGAAGCCCAACTCCAAGGGCCAAGGCGACCACTCCTGAACTCCACCTGGAGGACTTTCATGAGCAGCACCGACCGCGACGTCGACCACGCCCTCGCCTGCCCCGAGCCGCCCGCCTCCCCTCTCTGGCACGGCCACGGCGGCGTGGAGGCCCGGCCGCTCACGCCCGCCCAGCAACGGCGCAACCGCGAGCTGCTGGACCCTCCGCCCAGCGCACCACCCGACCCCGCTCCCCTCGCCCCACCGAGACCCTGGCGGAGGCCAACTGGTCCGCCGCCTGGGTGGGTCTGGACGCGCTGGAGGCGGTCGGCCTGATCACCACAGGTCTGCTGGCCTCCCGCGGGGATCGGCGACTGGCACCGGCCGCCGCCGCGACGGCCGCCCTGCTCACCGTCGACGCCTGGTTCGACACGATGACCGCGGCCAGTGGGAGCGAACTGCGCGCGGCGCTGGTCATGGCGTTGTTCGCAGAACCTCCGCTCGCAGCGGTACGCGTCCGCCTGGCGGTTCGAGCGCTGCCCCGCACCCCCATGAAACCCGCCACACCGACCCGGGCTGCAACCGCGGATACCACAGAGCTTAAGAACACCATGGGCTCTGCTGTCCTGACCGCACCGCGCCTGCGCTGGGCCTGCGCCCTCAGTGCCGCTGCGCCGCGGGCGCCTGGTGGTTCGGCGACAAGCCACGGTACCCCTACGCCCAACGCAGCCTGCTGGACCTGCCGTCGCCGTTCCACACATCCGCCCGGCTCAACGCGGTGCTCACCCCGAGCCCGGGCGAGCGGATCCTCGAAGTGGGGCCCGGCACCGGGCTGCAGTCGCTGCACATCGCACCGCATACGAAAGGTCGGTGCGGGCCAGGGCCAGCTGACGGGAACCGACCGACCCTGAAGGCCGGATCCCTCCTGCGACCGCAACGACTACCCTGTCGCGGTGACGACCTCGCGAGTACTGTCGATTGCCCTCAAGGACATCGGTCGGCCCCCGCTGCGTCCACTGCCAATCGACGCAGCCGAACTGCTTCACCGTGTTGACGCTCCGCCGCGGCTGGTCGCCCATCTGCGAGCAGTCCACGACGTTGCAGGGCAACTCCTCGAATGGATCGCCACACGCAATCTCGATCTGGGCATCAACCCGGAGGCGGTTCTCTTCGGAGCCGCAACCCACGACATCGGCAAGACTCTGCACCCCGCCGAGTTGTCCGCTCCCGGTGCACAGCACGAAGAAGCAGGCCGTGAACTGCTGATGACCCGAGGCGTCGACTCCGCCATGGCACGCTTCGCCGGAACACACGCCGCCTGGACCACAGAAGAGGTCGGGATGGAAGACCTCCTGGTCAGCCTGGCCGACAAGATCTGGAAGAACAAGCGGGTCCCCGAACTTGAAGACCTTGTCGTCGCCAGACTCTCAGCGGCGAGCGGAAGGCCGGTCTGGGAGGAGTTCCTCGACCTGGACAGTGTGCTCGCTTGCATTGGGGATCAGGCCGATGAGCGCCTCGCCTTCCAGATGTCCTACCCGACGGCTGGGAACGGCCAACGACCTCCGAACCTCCCAGACGCGCTTACAGCATGGTTCGCCGAGAACAACGCGATTCTCCGCACACGTGGGATCACCGCCGAACTGCGGCACTCCCCAGAAGACGGCCGACTCAAGAACAGCGCATGGCTGACTGTCGAATCCGGCAACCGGGTCACACAGATCACCGTCTGGAACAGCGGTGAAGCCGAACTCGACTTCGTGGACCTCGGCAGCGGGGACAACCGTCCCGAGCACCGAGACCTCCAAACCGAGCAAGAACTCCACGCTCTCCTCGGATCCATACTCGACTGGATCGTCCTCGGCACGAACGGCTGACCACGAGGATTGGACACGACTCTGCGGACAGACGTCGACGACAACTGACGCGGACTCGAAGGAAACCCCAGTTCAACGCTCCGCCATTCGACATTCAATCGCGGAACCTACACGAAGCAACAACTCGCGATGGCCGAGAGAACAGGCGGCAGGCACAGGGCATCCGGCCTCACCGAGCTCCTCGCCCGCGAACTGCGCGCCCGCGGCCGCCAGGTCGACGTCGAACACCTCCACGTCCATCTCCCGCGCGTCCTTGAGGCGGCCGACACCAGCACCGGAGCGAGGGCATGACCACCACCGGCCCGTACGATCTTGTGAGCAGCGCAGGCGACGACGGCACCCTGCAACCCGGGCGCCCGGCGAGGACGCCGTGGACAACGGCAACATCTACCGGGCGAGCACGCCGATCGGGAACTTCCCCAGCAGCTGCGGCTCCTCGTACACGACGATCATGAGCGACGCAAAGGACCTGCTGTTCGAGGCGCCGGAGGTCTACAAGGTCCAGGGCCACAACCAGTACCTGACGATCGTTGAGACGCAGGGTTCGAACCGCTACTTCCGCTCGTTCACCGCCTCCGGCCCGAACGGTCCGTGGACCGTCCAGGCCGGCAGCGAGAGCAGCCCCTTCGCCGGCCAGGCCAACGGCGGTTCCACCTGGGCCACCGGCGGGCACCGACTACCTGGAACTGCCGTACCGGCCGGGCCTGCTCACCCTGCAGTGCTGACCCGCCTGATCCACGCTGATCGCGATGGGGTGCGGTCCGCCGATGCCCAGACGAGTCATTCCGAATGTCGACGGTGCGTCCGGGAACGCAGACAGGGCGTCCAAGATCGTTGTGTGACGAACAACCTGGACGCCCTGCTGGCCGCACTGTACGTGAAGATCGACGACGAGATCGGAGGTACCCGATGGCTTGGCCGACCGCCGCGACTGACGGATTCCGAGCTGGTCACTCTCGCCGTCGCGCAGGCTCTGCTGGGCTTCACCTCGGAGTCACGCTGGCTGCGGTTCGTGGACTCCCGGTTGGGAGCGATGTTCCCGTACGTGCCCAGGCAGCCGGGCTGGAACAAGCGGCTGCGGGCCGCGTTGCCGCTGGTCAAGAAGGCAATACGGCTACTGGCCGTCGATACGGACCTCTGGTTCGACAACCACTGGATCGTCGACTCCACGCCGGTGGAGTGCGGCCGCTCGCGTCCGACGGTTAAGCGGTCGGACATGGCCGGCCGGGCCGGAATGACTCGCTAGGTCGTGGTGCGATGATGCCGGCCCGGTTGGGCCGCGCGCTCGCCGCCGCGATCCGCTGCCGCATCCTGCTCGCCCTGCGCGACGCCCCGGCCTGCCCTGCCGATGCGCCCGGGATCTCCCTCACCTGTCGCACCCCACTCGTGGCCAACTGGTGTGCTCAAGCGGCCAACCAGCGTACTCAGTCACAGGACCGACGCGGTCCGGGGTTCTTGCGTCTCTGCGGGGGTCGGACTGTCGTGTTCAACCATGTCGACGTGGGGCGGTCACCCGGCGCCCGGGCCCGGGTCAGGAGAAGGTCGGTCTTCCTGCACAGCGAGGTTCGCGTGCATCGTCGTCAGGTTCCGCTGACACCACAAACGTCGTCAGGTTCCGCTGACACCACACCCGTCGTCAGGTTCTGCTGACACCACACCCGTACAGCACCTACACCCTTGTTCTTCAACCGCGCCGCAGCCGGGTTCGGACACCGACCGAGGCGGCCGGCGTCCGCGCAGCTCGGGCCGCTCGGAGTCTGCCTGCACCTCGTACCGGGTCGGGAACCACTTCCGTGTGCGTCCAGTCCGCGTCGGCGTGATCCGTTCGGCCAGGCCCTCGTGCGCAGCTTGGCCAGATGCCTGTCACTGCGCGCCCCTGGTGCGGTCAGCAGGTGCCGATGACCCTTGCACCGCTGCTTCCCGCGGTCTTCCACGCACAGGTCAGCGCTCTCCCCTGGCTGCGCGGTGGGTCGCCAGGAGGGTCAGTCCTCGGAGATCTGGGCCACCCACCCGTAGGGGAGTTCTGAGCCGTCGAGCGTGACCGCCTCTACCGCACGGGTTTCGGGATCGATGTCGGCCTGAACCCCCTCGCCTTCGTAGCGCGGGTAACCGGACGCGCCCAGTTCACCGGTGAAGTCCACGAGGGCCGTGCGCAAGACACCGCCCGTCCCGCTGCCCTCCGGGCGGGATGGGCGCAACACGACGGTGTAGCGACGAGGGACGGAGGCAGCAGCGCTTTCGTCGGAAGAAGCCATGCCGCCCAGGCTAACGACCGGACGATCTCCTCGCGCAGCGCAAGGACGCGGGCGTGACCCTCGTCGGCGGTGCGCCGCATGTCCGCCAGGTCTTCGAAGGTGCCGCGCCGGTCCGGGAGCCCTGAGCAGGCCGCCGCAGGCGCCGTCCATCGCACTTACCGCCCGATCGGGTAGAGCTGCTGCTTCCCGGGCGGGTCACGCTCCGGGCCCGTTACGAAGATCACGACCAGTCGTCTTCGAGGAGGGCACCGTCGTGTACTTCACCCGGACCGCCGCCGTCGCCGCTGCGTTCGCGGCCTTGCTCATCCCCGCCGCGGCTCACGCCGTCCCGGCCGTCGGCGCCGCTGGACGAGGGCCGGGGCAGACCACCATCACCTTGCCCGTGCGCGACGCCCTGGCCCGCCTGACCGTTCTCGATGAGGATCGCACCGGCTACCAGCATGACGCCTTCAAGCACTGGACCGATGCGGACAAGGACGGCTGTATCACCCGCGCCGAGGTTGTTCTCAAGGCCGAAGCCGGCGTCGCGCCCGAGCGCACGGGAACGGCGGGAGGGCGCCCCCGTGCGCGTCCGTCAGTGGCGGGCCTGGATCTTCAGGTCGCCGCGGGTCTGTACGCGGATGTGGTCACTGGCGAGCATGGCGTGGGGGAAGCCGAGATCGATCGCGCTGACCTCGTCCAGGCGCGCCATCTGGGACGGGGTGAGGTCGACCTCGAGGGCTCCCAGGTTCTCCTGCAGCTGTCCGACAGTTCGCGCCCCGATGATGGGCGCAGTCACTCCTGGGTTGTGCAAGGTCCAGGCCAGTCCGACCTGTGCAGGGGTCCGGCCCATTTCCTCCGCGAGCTCCTTGACGACATCCACGATGGCGAGGTTGCGCTCGGTCACTCCGCCCAGGGCCAGGTTGAAGCTCTTGCGGGCGCTCTCCATCTGGTCGGACGCCGGTGCGGTCAAGTCCTGGCGGCTGTACTTGCCGGTGAGGACCCCACCCGCCAAGGGGGACCACAGCACGGTTCCCAGTCCCAGCTCCTGGGCCATCGGCAGAAGGTCACGCTCCCCGGTGCGTTCCACCAGGTTGTACTCCAGCTGTAGCGCCGTCAGTGGCGACCAGCCGCGCAGGTCAGCGATCGTCTGCATGCGTGAGATCTGCCAGGCCGGGGTGTTGGAGATGGCGACGTAGAGGATCTTGCCCTGGCGTACCAGGTCGTCCAGGCCACGCAGGATCTCCTCCACGGGAGTGGTGGAGTCCCATACGTGCAGGTAGAGCAGGTCGATGTAGTGGGTGTTCAGCTGCCGCAGGCTCGTTTCGACCGCGCCGAACAGACTCTTCCGGCTGGCGCCGCCGGAGTTGGGGTCATCGGGCCGACGCAGCGTCGTGTACTTGGTCGCAAGGACCAGACTGTCACGTCGGTCACGGGCGAACTCGCCGAGCATGCGCTCCGAGGTGCCGTTGGTGTAGGTGACCGCGGTGTCGATGAAATTCCCACCCCGCTCGACGTAGAGGTCGAACAGTTTCCGCGCCTCGTCCTGCTCCGCGCCCCAGCCCCAGTCGTTGCCGAAGGTGGCCGCGCCGAGCGCGAGTGGTGAGACCCGCAGGCCGGAACGTCCCAGCTGCCGGTAGGTGTCGAGCGTGAGCGCCATCGTGTTCTCCTGTGACGTGTGGTTCCTGGCGTGTGTTGCGTGCGGACCGGTCGAGGGCCCGTGGATGCTCATCAGGCGCCGAGCCCGTAGCCGCCGGCCACGGTGACGTCCTGGCCGGTGATGTAGCCGGCGGCGTCCGAGGCGAGGAAGGCGACGACTTCCGCGACCTCCTGGCTGGATCCGAAGCGCTTGAAGGGGATCTTCGAGCGCATCGCGTCCCGGCCGCTCTGGGGGCTTCCCAACTTGTCGATCAGTGGGGTGTCGGTGATCCCGGGGCTCACGGCGTTGACGCGAATCCTGCGCGGAGCCAGTTCGAGCGCGAGCGAGGGCACCATCGCCGGCAGTGCGCCCCGCGTCGCCGCCCCCACCGTGGCGCCAGGGCCGCCGCGACGGGATCCGAGCACGCGCGCATCGGATCGGACGACGAGCACGTGGTCGGGAAGCTCGGACCGTGCCCGTGCGAGGGAATCAGCATTCTGTCCGGTGACCGCGACCTGGTAGCCGCGGGAGTGCAGCAGGTCGGCCGTAGCGCTGCCGATCCCGGTCGTCCCCCCGGTGATGAGCGCTGTAGGCATGGCAGAACCTTTCGTCGCTGAAGCAGTGGGCGAGACCGTCCATAAACGGGGACCTCCCTGTTTACCTCACCGTACACTGAACGGGGACCTCCCCGCTTGTCTCGCCGTACACTGACCATCCCCGATTCGTTCCCGAACCTCATCTGACACTCACGATCGCGAAGGTCATGACACGTCCACGCAGCACCCTGCGCGCCGACGCGCAGCGCAACCGCGAGCAGCTGATCGCCACGGCCGCCGAAGCCTTCGCATCCGGACGCGCGATCTCGCTGGATGCGATCGCCAAGCGCGCGGGAGTGGGGAACGCCACCCTGTACCGGCACTTCCCCACCCGAGAGGACTTGGTCGAAGAGGTCTATCGGGACCAGATCCGCCCCTTGCGCGAGGACGCGCGCACTCTGCTGGCTACCGAGCCGCCCGCACAGGCCCTCCACGCGTGGATGCTCCGATTCGCCGACTGGGTCGGCGAACGACGCGGCATCTGCGAGGCCCTGGTCGCCATGAGCGCTTCCGGCCGCTTCGGTACCGGACCGGTCTGCGACGAGGTCCAGCAGGTCCTGGCGATGGTGCTCGAGGCCGGCGCCACGGCAGGAGAACTGCGCAGCGACATCGACCCGACCGACGTAGGCAGCATCCTCGCCGGTTTGCTCTCTGTGGCCGGCGCACCCGAGCAGCGCCCCCAACTGAACCGCATGCTGGACGTCGTCGTCGACGGACTCAAGCCCCGCTAAGGCGATGTCCTATGTGGTGAGGCGGACGAGTCGTTTGTAGCAGCAGAGGGCGGCGGCGAGGCCGAGAAAGGCCAGGTGGTTTCGGGGATCGCGTTCGTAGCGAGGGCTCAGACGTCGGTAGCCGGACAGCCAGGACACCGTCCGCTCGATGACCCAGCGGCGGCGGCCATCCGCCCGGCTGCTCGCGCTGCTCTCGCTCCTTCAAACGCCTCGTGACTGGTCCGGCGATGATCTCGCCGAGCGTCTCGGCATCACGTCACGCACAGTGCACCGTGACATCGATCGCCTGCGCGAACTCGGCTCCCGATCAGGACCCTCAAAGGGCCGGCCGGCGGCTACCGCCTGGAGGCCGGCACTCACCTGCCGCCCATGCTGTTCGACGACAACCAGGCCGTCGCCCTGGCCGTCGCGCTGCAGACCGCGGCCGCCGGCACCACCGTCGCCGAAGACGCCACCCGCGCGCTGGCCACCCTCCGCCAGGTCATGCCACCCCGCCTGCGCCACCGCATCGACCTGTTGCACATCACCGCCGTCCAACCGCCCGCGGCGGCAGGTGACACCCCCCAGGTCGACACTCAGGTCCTGATGGACCTGAGCCGCGCCATCCACGCCCGCGAGGAACTGCGCTTCGACCACGCCCCGGGTCCAAACACCTCGGCCCATGACGTCCGCCGCGTACAACCCCATCACCTGGTCACCTGGCGTCATCGCTGGTACCTCGTGGCCTGGGACCTCCACCGCGAGGACTGGCGTACCTTCCGCGTCGACCGCATCCGGCCCCGCACACCCACCGGCCCCCGCTTCACCCCTCGTGACCTCCCCGGCGGCACGGTCTCCACCTTCATCACCGGCCGATTCCGCGGCAACGACGGCACCACCACCGACTGGCCCTGCCAAGGCGAAGTCATCCTCCGCCTCCCGGCCGCCGACGTCGCGCCCTTCGCCCAAGACGGAATCGTTGAGGAACTCGGCTCCCATCACCGCCGGCTCATCCTCGGCTCCTGGTCATGGACCGGACTCGCCGCCGCCATCGGCCGCTTCGACACCGATATCGAAGTCATCGGCCCACCCCAACCGGCCACCGCCTTCGGGGACCTCGCCGCCCGCTACGCCCACGCCGCCCGCACCACGCCGGAGCTGTACGAGAACGGGCCTCCATGAGCGTCCGGACCGCCTGGGCGCCGCGCTCACGCCGGCTGTGTGAACACCCCCGCATCCGGTACGTCCACGGGCCCCGGTGCGGGGGCTGCACCGCAGGAGGCGTGCGCGGGTGCCGTCGGCCGGGTGCAGTGACGCGAGGGGGGAGCGCCGGCCTTCCTCCACCGTGCGCAGCTGCTCCCAGGCGACTTCGGGGTGGGCGGGGGAGGACCGCGTCGACGGAGCCGTGGTGCAGCACGCGACGTCGACGGCCCCGGCCCCGGCCCGGCCGGTGCCGAAGCGGACCTCGCTCGACTGCGGGAGCGGAGCCCTACGAGCCGTTCGGGCCGGTCGGCGTCGGGAAGACACACGTCGCCCAGGCGCTCGGCCATCAGGCCGTCCGCCAGGGCGCCAGTGTCCGATTCACCAAGACCAGCCGGATCCTGGCCGAGCTCGCCGGCGGCCACGCGGACCGCACCTGGGACAAGCGCATGCGCGAACTCGTCCGCCCCGACCTGCTCATCCTCGACGACTTCGCGATGCGCCAGCTGTCCGCGTCCCAGGCCGATGACCTCTACGAACTCGTCTCCGAACGGCAGGGCCGGTCCCTGATCACCACCAGCGACAGGGCGCCCAGCGACTGGTGTCCCCTCTTCCCCAACCCGGTCGTCGCCGAGTCCCTCCTCGACCGGCTCATCAACGCCGGCCGCCAGGTCATCATGAACGGCCCCAGCTACCGACCCGGCAAACGGCCCCGTAACTCGACGGACCCCACCGACCCGCCGCTGCACGAGCCAACTGCCGGGCCTTCGTCCCGTCCGGGCGGGATGCGGTGGCATGATCCTCTCCGGCCACCGCTCAGCTGGAGAGGATCATGCTGCATCTGCTGTCACTGCACTACACAGTCCCGGAACACGAGACGAACGTCTATCACCCCAGGGCGAGTGCACCCCGACTTGGGTTCCGTGCTGAGAACGAACGGTTGACGTTCACCGGTCCCATCGCCTGTCTCTCGGACCGTTCCCAGGGAGGCTGAACGCTGAACTCAGTGCCCGGGGCGGCTGAGTGAAGACAGGCCCCACAGCTCGGCGATGCGGCCGTCCCGCACCCGGAAGATTTCCATCATCGAGGGGAGAGCCTGTTCCTCAACCTCCGCCGGGATGCCGTGCAGGCTCGTACGGACTGCGGCTTTGTCTGCATCCACGAGCATGTCCTCGACGATGACCTGAATGTCCGGGAACATGGCGTGGAGCCCGCTCCACGCCTTCACAACGCTGTCGACGCCAACGGTGCCCAACGGATGGCTCACGAAGTCGGCCGAGAAGATCGCCCGTGCCGCAGCGAGGTCACGCACGTTGAATGCCTCATACATGCGCTCTGCGAGGGCTCGTACGTCGTCTGTCATCTCACGCTTCCTGTCCCGGACATGGGCGTGGATCAGCTTATGAGAAAAGTGGTGCGGACCTGCGCGGGATGCCGACTCCGGAGGGGACAGCGAAGAACCTCATCTCGACCGACTCGGACTCGAACGGGCGGTCCTCACTACGCACACCGAGATCATCCCGCACGAGCGATCACGAAACCCATGAACTCCCCCTACAGACCCACGTTCCCTCACCGAGCACCGCAGCCCGGACGAGGGTGGGGAATTGCGTGACGTTCGAGGTGGGGAAGGTGACCGTCGACACCTAAGCGACCGTACGGTGCACCCGTGCCCGAGCGGGGCGCGATCCACGAAGTCGACTCCGTGCGCGGCCTTCAGCTCTTGCCGCTTAACCCAGCAGGCGTCAACCATCGGGCTCCGAGGCCGCCTGTTTCGGTGATCTCCGGCCCGATATCCGTCGTGGTGATGTGACCGTCGCCAGACTCGCGCTCGTGACCGACCCGAACACCCCCGAGCCCGCCTCCGGGGACCCCGACGGGGCAGGCCGAACGGCGGCCGGCACCGGAAGGGTCCGGTTCCCGCTCGCACGGTGGGTGCTCGCCCCACGCACCACGTGGCAGGCGCGGCGCCTGGCCGCCGACTCCGGCGAGGGGATGGACGCGAGGACCGCGTGGGTGATGGCCCGCCTCGCCCGCCACCCAGACGAGCGCCTCTACGCCATGGCCCACCTGGACGACGAACGCCGCACTCCGGACTGAACGGAGCGCCGGTTCAGACGTCAGCCTCCGGGGCAGCCGGCTCTCGGTGTGACTGGGCGACCCGGGGGCGTTGCCGTGCCGCAGGTCAGGGGTGTGGGATGAGCTCGGGCATGGAGGATGCGGCGGTGCGCGGCCACATCACCGCGTCGGGTACCCGGCTGTGACCAGCCTGGCCGTGTTCTGCCCGATGGGCTGCGCGGACCCGGGCCAGGAGCGCCGTCAGGGCGGAGGGCTCGAAGGTCGCCCGCACGAGCCAGGTCGAACAGATGCTCCCGCTCGACGTCATCGAGCTGCAGCGCCTGCGCGATGGCGTTCAGCACGCTGTCGGAGGCCACGGCGAGCTTGCCTCGCTCGAGCCGGTTGTAAAAAGCGGCCGCCCCCTCCTCCAGCTCGGTGGGCTCGGCGACGTGACGCCCGGTGCAGATCACGACGGCGTACCCGCGGACCTGCTCGCTGCGCCACAGGTAGGCGGTGCTGACCTCCCCGCGCCGGACGAGGAGACCCCGGCCGATGTCGTCGGCGGCAAAGTTGTTCGCGCACATCGGGAAGTTGGTGCCCCGCCGGTCACCGGAGAGCTTCTCCGGCCAGGCGCCGGACGGCACGGGCGCGGGACGGGGCTGCGCGTGTCCGGGCATCACGCCGCCTCCCCTGCCTCGGCGCGGTACCCGGCGGCCTGGAGGGTGAACATGGCGGCGTACTCGCCGCCGAGGTCCATCAGCTCCTGGTGGGTACCGCTCTCGGTGATGCGGCCGCCGTCGAAGACGAAGATGCGGTCGCAGGCGACGACGCTCGCCAGGCGGTGGGAGATCAGCACCGTGATCTGATCGGGGCGCGGGTTGTCCCGCAGTACCGCCTCGTACACGGCGTGCTCGGCGCGGGGGTCCATGCTGGCGGTCGGTTCGTCCAGCAGCAGGACGGGGGCGTTCTTGTACAGGCCGCGGGCGACGGCGACCTTCGCCCACTGGCCGGCGGACAGTTCCTGACCGCCGCGGAACCGCTTGGACAGCAACGCCTCCCACCGGCCGGGCAGCCCGGCGATGACCTGCTCGGCGCCGGAAGCCCGCGCCGCGTCCAGCGCCCGCTGCGGATCGGCCTCTGTGAGGGTCCCCCGGGAGACCGTCAGGTTGGCCAGCGCGCTGAACGGGAAACGGACCGGATCCTGGAGCACGCAGCCCACCCGGGCCTGCAACGACTCGGCGTCCATGTCCCGCACGTTCACGCCGTCCCAGCAGACCGTGCCCCCGTCCTGGGGCTCGTACAGCCCGGCGAGCAGCCGCGCGCACGTCGACTTGCCGGAGCCGTTGACGCCGACGAACGCCACCGTCTGACCGGCTCGCAGAGTCATGGAGATGCCGCTGAGCGCTGGGGCGTCCTTGCCCGGATAGCTGAAGGACACGTCGTCCAGCGTGATGGTCTCCACCGCCTCGGGGGCGGGCAGCCCACTGCGGCGCGGCTGGAGGTCGCGGCAGCGTTCCTGGAAGGCCAGCAGGTCGTCCACCCACATGGCGTGTTCGTAGACCAGGTGGGAGACGTCGACGAGCCGGGTCAGCGAGGACTGGGCGGCCTGGATGGCGAGGACCGCGCCCGCGCCGGCGGCCAGGGGCAGCCAGCCCGCGATCAGCATGGCGCCGAGCGCCGTGTAGGTGATGCCGGTGCCGATCCCGCCGACGGCCCGGCCCGCCAGGGTCAGCCCGGCCGAGCTCACGCCCAGGCGGGTGTCCTCCTCGGCGATCCGTGTCGTCAGCCGGCGGTGCTCCTCCAGCAGCGCGCCCTGGGCAGTGTCCGAGCGAAGCTCGGCGGCAGCGTCCCGCTCCAGCAGCAGCCAGGAGAAGACCCGCACCCTGCGCTGCAGGGTGTTCCACCGCTTGAAGGAGTGGAAACGGGCTCGGGCGGTGCGTACGGCCGCCGCGCCGACCGGCAGCACGGACAGGAGGAGCAGAGGCAGCAAAGCGAGGTGGAGGACGCCCAGGACGCCGGCGGTGCCCACGAGCCCGAGCAGTGCCGCGGCCAGAGACACGACCTGGCCGACGATCTGCCGGGCGTAGAACAGCCCGCGGTCGTTGGCCCGGTAGGCCTCGTCGTGCCAGTCCGCGTCGTCGACGACCTCCAGCCGCACATGGGCGGTCAGGGTGAGGAACTCGCACTCCAGCGCGGTGCGGATCTTCGGTGTCACCCTGGCCTGCGCGACCGCGACGCCCGCCTCCAGGAGCGCCCGGGCGGCCAGAAAGCCGACCACCGTCAGGAGTTGGGGGATGGCCGCGCGCACCCGGTCCGGAGTGGGTCCCTCGGCGAACAGTTCCCGCAGCACCGCCACCGAGGCCAGGAGCCCGAATGCCGTCGTCCCGGCCGACGCCAGCTGCAGGACCACGACCGCCACGGTCGCGGTCCGGTCCGCATTCCACGCCAGCCGGCCGATCTGGCGCACGATCCGCGGCAGGCGTGCGAGGATCTGTCCCACCGTGGCCTTGGACGCGGCGCCGTCGTACACGGACCAGTACGCCTCCGTCAGGCCGTCGGTGATGTCACCGTCGTGCGGCCCGCTCGGCACGGCGGCGGGCGGCAGCGGAAGTTCCGCACCGCGTGGGCCGGGCACCGCACCCTGGCGGATGCCGTCTGCGTCCCCACCGGTGCTCATGCCCCCCACCTCGTATCCAGTCGTGCTGAGCGGCGCGCGTAGACGTCGGACTGCTGCAGCCCGCAGGGCTGGAAGGCGAGCGGAGACCGCCGCCGGTGTTCGAATCCGGGGCGATGAGCGGGAGCGGGCTCCGTGTTCATGGTGTCCTCCGTCTGTGTGGCCGGTTGGTACTGGTGCTCTAAGAACGCGCCGAATCCGGGACCGTAACGGCCCCGGACGGGCGAATCTCTCGAACGTGAATGCGCACCCGGCTCTGAGGCAAGAGCCGCCTGCCTGGTCACTTTTGAACTCACACGTTCGAGTGGTTGACGACGTGCGGCACCCGATCAGGGGCTTGCGCGGGCCTTCCGCAGACCCGGAACAGGAGGGGGACGGCGTACGTGGTGACGGATCATGTCCAGGCCCTGCTGGAAGATGACCAGGGTCTCCGAGAGATTGACCCGCAGGAGTTGGCCACCCGGATACAGCGCGTCCCAGGCCGCGGAGGTCCCGCCGTGGACGACGGTCGGGTTGAGCCGCAGCCCCGCTCCCCCGCACCGCGCCACCCTGGGGAGGGAGTCTTCCTGTGGGGTGCGGAGTTCGGCGAACGCGGAGTAGCCCGCGGCCGGCTCGAAACCCGGGATGCGTCGCAAACTCGCTCCATCAGGGCGGGTTCACTTTTTCCGTGGGTTGCGGACAGCACGGACCGGACCGCGCAGAAGCCAAGCGCAGATCCGGGCGACACCGGCCTGTGCGAGCGGCTGGCTGTGCCTGTACGAGAACATCAACGGCGGCGGACGCCGGTTGATCTTCAGCGACTACTACTGGCAGAACCTCAACGAATACGGCTTCAGCGACATGACGTCGTCGTGGCGCAACAACCAGGGGTCGAGTCAGCGGGGCTGGCTCGCCCGGGACGAGGGCGGCAACGGCGGGCAGATCTCCATCAGTCCCCACACCTACAGCTCCAACCTGGGTGCCTACAACGACTGGGCGAGCTCGGTCGCCGCGTGACGTTCTGACAACCAGGGTTCGACAGTGTTCGTGGGGCGGTGCCTTCTGCAGGCGCCGCCCCTCTTCGGCCGGACGCCGGCGGCGCAGGCCGCGGCGGGAGCGGATGGGCGGGATCTCGGGCACGAACGGTTCCAGGCCGTGGCGTGTCCCCACTGCGACCAGTGGGCCCTGGTCGTGGCGGACGACAACAGCAAGTGCCGGTTCTGCACGGTACGGACCGACGCACTCGACTACGTCCTCCACCGGGACATCGGCAGCAACGCCTCGTACCGCCGGCGCCTGAGCTGTGACAACCAGACACTGGTCTGCAGCGTCCTCACCGCGGCCTTCCCGGACGTGCCGGTGGACCTGTGTTTCGACTGCGGGAAGACCTTCCCCCGCTAAAAGGCCGCCTGCGGTGCCACCGCCCCTTCCAACCGCACGACCTTGAGACGGTCTGCGCCGCCTGCCTGACCGAACAGGCCGAGAAAGAAGACTCGTGACGCAGACCGTGTGCCTCGCTGGTCTCAGCCACAACTCGAGACCTGGTCGTTCATCACCTGGGCGCCTACGCCCGCTACCCGCACGCCCGCGCCACGACCGGCTGGAAGGTACTCCGTCGCCGACGACCGGCTGTGGGGCGTCAACCGTCGCCGCAAAGGCACCGCCACCTTGCCGCGCTGAAGTCGATCCGCGCGGCCCGGCTCGACGGCGCGCCGAACTACATTCATTCTGGACGACCTCTCCGCTCACACAGGCGCGGACATCCGTCGCTGGGCGAAGCAGAACAAGATCGAGCTGTGCTTCATCCCGATCTACGCCTCTTGGGGCCACCCGATCCAGGCGCACTTCGGCCCGACGGCAGTTCACCCTGGCCAAATTCCCACCACTGCAGTCACCCCGCGCAGACCCAGTCCTGCACCGCTACCTGCGCGGGCGAAACGTCAACGCCCGCCGCCCCGACATACTCGCCGCACAGCGCAAGGACCGCGCTCGCATCCGCAGCGAGAAGGGCATCCGGTGGGGCGGCCGCCCCCTCGCAACCAACCGCAGCCTGACCAACCCGGCGCACTGATGGGGTGGCAGCACCAGATCGCATCTGTCAGGGGCAGTCCAGGGTTGTGATCAGGGTGATCACTGATGGCAACGGCGACTGCACGCAGCAGAGTTGGCGTAGTCAACGAATCCCAGCAGCGCCCTGGAGGAGAAACCTCGATGCGCATCCGCCTTGCCGTCACCACCCTCGCCCTGGCCACCGCTCTCACCGCCAGCGCGGCCCTGCCCGCGGCCGCCGCCACACCTGCTTCCGGCGCCCCAGCGTCCGCGAACCCCACCGTTCAGGACATCCTCGACCACCTGCCCGACGACGTCGTTGCGGGCGCGCTGACCAGACGGGACGGCGTGGGCGCCACCGCCGGCCCGGTCACCGCTGACGCCTATGTCCGGATCGGCAGTGTCACCAAAGCATTCACCAACACGGTGGTACTCCAACTCGTCGCCGAGCACCGGATCGGCCTGGACGAACCGGCGCGAAGGTACGTCCCCCAAGTGCTGCCCGAGGCGTACGACCGCGTCACCGTGCGCCAGCTCCTCGACCACACGAGCGGCCTGCCCAGGCCCGCCCCGACCCCTGGCCCGGCCGACGGACCCGGATGGCAGCTGAAATCTGTGACGCCCGAAGACTTCCTGCGCGACTCGTTCGCCGCAGCCACCGACGCGCCACCCGTACCCGGCTCCGAGCAGCAGTACAACGGACTCAACTCCTTCGTCCTCGGCCTGATCGTCGAGAAGGTCACCGGCCACTCCTTCACCGGCGAACTGCAGCGCAGGATCATCCGGCCGCTGCATCTGCGGCACACCAGCCTGCCCGTCGCCGACGACCCGACGATCCCCTCGCCCCACGCGGAGGTGTACCTCGACGGGCAGGACGTCACCGAGCAGAGCCCGTACCCGTGGGCCGAGGGAGGCATGATCTCCACCGCCGCCGACCTGGACCGCTTCATCACCGCACTGTTCCGGGGCAGCCTGCTCCCACCCGCCCAGCAGAAGCTGGTATTCGAGGTACCGAACGTGAAGAGCGCCGCCGGCAACACGAACTGCTCCGGCCAGGCTGCCTGCTACAGCATCGGCGGACTCCTGCGCTACCAGCTCCCAAGTGGCGAGTACGCGTGGGGCAAGACCGGTTCCCGGCCCGGCTGGGACAACGGGTTCTTCGCCACCCGCGATCTCAGACACCGCGTGGTGTACTCCCTCAACCCGACGGGGACCGGTAATGACCTCCCGTACATCAAGGCGATCGTCAACGCCGGGCTCGCCGACTGACAGCCGGACCTCTCAACCAGGCCGGTGTACGGCGACGGATGCCCGATCAACCCGGCGAAGCAATGTGGTCACAGCAGTAGCCAGTGTCCCGCGCCAGTCACGTCACCCTCACCGATGCCGGACGTGCGCTGCTTGCGAAGGTGCCGCCGGGTCACGTCGAGGGGGTCAGCGGCCTCTTGTTCGAGCCGCTGTCGCGCGACGACGTCAAGGTTCTCGCCGGCCTGCTGGCGCCGGTGCGTGACCACATGCGCTCGACGCCGCCTCGCTCGGCCGCGTCTCGCCGCCGCAAAGGTGGAGCATAAGGACTCGCCAGGCGTCGGGCCCCGGCGACCACAGCGGATCGACCGTGAGCGAGGACTTCTGGGATGGTCGGTCCAGGTCTCGCCGGTGGGGTGTACTCGGAAGTCGAGTCGGTGGCGGTCTCGTTGCCGGTCTTGTCGTGAGGACCAGTACCGGTGGAGGTGGACTTGCCGGTCCTCTGCTGCGCGTCGTTGATCGTGTACGTGGCGCCGCGCGGGCAGCCGGGTCCGTGCCCTGCGACGTCAGGTTGCCGGCGAGGTCGTGGCAGTACTGCCGGGAGTCGACCGCCGGAGGGAGGCGGCATCGGACGGCGAGCTTGTCGTACGGAACGCGGCGGGCCGGCTCGCCCTCGAGCAGTTGTACAACCGGCTGCGACGACGCGGCACCCGGGCTGCCCGGGCGGCAGTCGAATGGCGGTCCGCTTCGTCGCGTTCGATCCGCTGCGGTTGTCCGGGACCGACACGGCCTGCGTGACGGGCCGTCGCGGCGGCTGCAGTGCCGCGGCGGCCGATCAGAGGTGCCCGTCCAGAAACTGCCGGACCTCGGCGATGGTCATGGCTCCCGTGGCGTGCGCCACCACCGCTCCCTCCTTCAACAGGACGTAGGACGGGGCTGCGATGATTCCGTATCGCTGGGTCGCGGCCGGACACCGAGTGATGTCGGTGCGAACGACCGTCAGGTGGCCCGTGCGGTCGTCGGCGACGCCACCCACGACGAGGTCCATCTCCCGGCAGGGCTCGATTACTGGCGGGAGGGGGTTATTCCGACCGTGCACTATTCCCCGATATCGCTCGCCCCGACTGATGACACTGAGTATGTGACGCGCGGGGCTCTGGGCTACCAGGGGTGGACGGATGCCAGGGGACGAATCAACGAGGAGGCATCCTGCGGCGGCCGCCTTCCCCAGAGCAGTTGCCGCCGGGTGGCCCGGCGGCAGGCTCGGCCGGGTCACCCCGCTGTCAGCGAGTGTCGGTACGTTTTTCGAGGCGCGTGCCGTGGCGAAGGGTGATCGACATCAGGTCGCTGGGGGCGTCCAGCTCCAAGCGGTGCCAGCGGCCACGGGGGACGATCACGGCGGTGCCTGGCTGCAACCGCACCATGTCCTCGGTGTCGTCGGGCCTGGCGGGACGGAAGTAGAGGCGGACACCGCCGGTCAGGCAGCACACCGCCTCCTCGGCCTGCGGGTGCATCTCCCAGTGATCGGCGTGAACGTCGGCGTCGGTCTCCACGTGGAATGTCGCGAGCTGCCAGGCGCCAGAGTCGCTGTTCGTCATCCGTCGTTCGGCGGCTCGGACATCGCCGTCGGGGTGTATGTGCAGCGCCGAGGCGAACAGGTCGATGGGTGAGAGGGGTGTTGTCGTCATGACGGTGTTCCTTCCAGTCGGTTCTCTGCGGTGGCGGCTGATCGCGGGGCAGGTGTTTCGGCCCGGCGGCGTGGCAGCACCGTGATCGCCACGACGGCCGCGATCACGAAGAGGGCGGCGGCGACGGCAAGGCCCAGGGCGTAGCCGTCGTTGATTGCGGCGGGGTCGGTTGCCGTGCCGGTGCGTTGTGCGGCGATGGTGGCCAGGGCTGCCAGGCCGATGCAGCCGCCGAGTTGGCGGGAGCTGTTCATGAGGCCGGAGGCCATGCCGGCCTCATGGCGGGCGACGCCGGTGGTTGCGGCGGCGACGGTCGGGGCGATGACCAGTCCGACGCCGATGCCGGTGATGATGCATGGGCCGAGCACGTCGGTGAGGAAGCCGCCGTCGGGGCTGATGAAGGCGAACCAGGCCAGGCCCACGGCGGCCAGCAGGGCGCCGGGCACCAGGGACGCACGGGGGGTGCGTGCCGCGGTGACGCGGGTCGCGACGAGGGTGCCCGCGACCAGACTTACAGAGAAGGGCAGGAACGCGGCACCGGTCGCCGCGGCACCCATGCCCAGAACCTGCTGCATGTACAGGGACACGAAGTAGAACGCCGCGAACTGCCCGGCCGTGGAGAAGAAGACCAGTACGTTGGCGCCGGCGACCCAGCGGCTGCGCAGCAGTCCCAGGCGCAACAGCGGTGCGGAGGCCCGGGATTCGGTGACGCCGAAGGCGGCCAGGAGCATGGCTGCGGCGACGAGCATCGTCCATGTGGCCGGAGAGTCCCGCCCTTGGGCGTCGGCGCGCACGACACCGGTCACCAGCAGTCCGACTCCACCGGTGGCCAGGACGGCACCGAGCACATCCAGCCTCTCGCGCCGGGTGGGGCGTGTTTCGGCGGGCACGCCTACGCGGACCAGCGCGAGAGCCACCGCGACGATGGGCAGATTGATCAGCATTACCCAGCGCCAGCCCGCGTACTGGGTCAGCAGCCCACCCGCCAGCACGCCCAGCGCTCCGCCTGCGGCGTTCACTCCGCTCCACACCCCGAGCGCGCGCACGCGCTGCGGTCCCTCGGGGAAGGTGGTGGTGAGCATCGCCAGCGTGGCCGGCGTGGCCGCGGCGGCTCCCAGGCCCTGGCCGGCGCGGGCGGCGATCAGTTGCCAGGGTGCCTGGGCGAGCCCGCCCGCCAGTGAGCACAGCCCGAAGACAGCCAAGCCGAGCACGAACAGCCGTCGTCGGCCGTAGAGGTCGCATGCGCGGCCTCCCAGCAGCAGAAATCCGCCGAGCGTGAGCGCGTAGACGTGCACGACCCACGAGAGGTCGAGCGGTGCGAACCTCAGCGCGGTGTGGATCGCGGGCAGGGCGACGTTGACCACGGATAAGTCCAGGGCGACGGCGAACTGGGCGACGGCCACGGCTGCCAGCACTATTCCGGGTCGCCCTCGCGAGTTTTTATACATGTAAGGAAAATAGCGTCAGGGGATCGACGTTGTCGACACCTGGGGGATGATGAGGGCATGCCGCAACCGCCCGCACCGCGCAAAACCCTCGGCCGACCTCCCCGCATCTCCCGCGAGGAGGTCGTCACAGCGGCCCGTCGGATCGTGGACGCGGAAGGCGTGGACCGGCTGACCATGCGGCGGCTGGCCAGAGAGATCGGCAGTACGCCGATGGCGCTCTACCACCACGTCCGCAACAAGGAAGAACTACTTGTCCTGCTGCTGGACGACTACGCCGCGCGGACGCTGCACCGGCCCGAACTACCCGCTCAGCCTCGCGAGCGGATCATCGTCGCTGCTGCCACGATCCACGGGGCGCTCGCCGCCTGCCCGTGGATCGTGGAGGTGCTGACCGCCGACGACCTGATGGCCACATCCGCTCTGTGGTTTGTCGAGCAGATCGTTGATGGCCTGGTCGAATGCGGCCTGTCCCCCGAGCGGGCAGTACACGGCTACCGTGCGATCTGGTACTACACCGCCGGAGAGATCGTGGTCCGCGTGACCGCGGCCCGGCGGCGCACGGACGATGACCGTCCCACCTACCGGGAGCAAGTCTTCGCCGATCTCGACCCGAGCGAGCTACCCCGCTTGGCACAGGTCGCGGACCACTGGGCACCGCTGACCGCCGAGGACACCTACCTGGACGGGCTCCGAGCCCTGGTAGACGGCCTCCTGGCTCCTCCCTGACCTGCCGGCGATGGCGGTTGTAGCAGAGGTGGCAGAGTGCGCCGTCGTCGTCAACGAGGGCAGCGGGTGCGGACTTTCCGCAGTTCACGCACGTGTGCATCGGGCGTTTCCAGCACGTCATGCACAGCCCTCGGCCGTCGTCCCGTCGTACCACCGGGTGTCGGAGCTGACCGCAGTCGGCGCACTCCTCGAACGTGGCGGGGTCCGCGCGGTAGCAGCGATGGCAGATTGGGCCTTCGGGGCGCCGGGCAGGGACGCGTTGGCCTTCACGGTGGCAGCGCGCGCAGGTCTCGCGGTTGCGGCTTCGGGCGTCGCACGAACCGCAGACTCGCCCTTCGGGCCGGAGTTGCCGCAGGTCAGACCGGATCTTTCCGCAGTGCGTGCATCCAGGGCGAACGACTGGATGTCCAGCTTCGTACAGCACCTCGGCCATCCGCAGCAGAACCGGTGGGCAGAGAGAACTGCCCGAGGTCAGGGCGTCGGGGTGGGCGGCCATGTGCTCGGCCGGCTCCTCCAGGAACCGAGCGGCGCCGCGGACAGGGATCGGCACCGCCGTCTCCAACGCCGTGTTCGCGTCGGCGGCGCTGAGAGCGGCAGGGCCTTGGTGACCCGGCCAACGGCGGCGTGATCTGGTGATCCCCGGTCAGCGGCGGCCGGCGGCCAGGATGACGAGGAACTGGCCGCCGCCCGGCTCGACGTGGGCGGTCACCGGCAGCCCCGGTACCAGTCGGGAAAACCGGTCCACCAGCCACTCCGCCGCCACTTGGGCGTCCTGCCTGGTCGGACAACGGCCCACCATCTCGCGGCCCCCCTTGCGCTCCAGCCTCCCGGCAACGGTGATGAGCGGCGCGGGTTCGACCACGTACAGGTGGTCCGGCCAGGCGATGACCACCTTGACCGCGCCCTTGCGGCTGTTGCACCCGCGGTGCGCGAGACGCTCGGCGACCTTGGCCTTCCGGTCGGCGGTCCGGCTGTCAACGCTGGGCCCCTGCGGGTCGTTCACCGACTTGTCGGGGTCGACCGGTTCGTCGCACACCCAGCACCGCCAGCCGTCGCGCTCAGCCACATCATCAAGGAGACTCACCTGAGTAAACTAGCCTGCCCAGGCGCCGCCCCGCGCATCAGGGCCTCGGCAACCGGGCGGGCCTGGCCCGTGTCGTTCCTGGATCCTGGGTTGATTGCGCGCGCCTGTCAGCCGTTCAGCCGTGCTTGCCTCGCCCGATGAACTTCCCGTTGACGGCGAGTGGCCTGCGCAACGAGACACTGCGGGACGCGCTGCGGGACATGCTCGGAAAGCCGTTCGGATCGGCGAACGTCGTGTACGTGCCAGCCGGTGAGCACTGGGCGCTGCTCGGCGCCAACGGGGCGGGCAAGAGCACCCTGCTGGAAGCAGCGGTTGCGGACTGGGCATGAGAGCCCGAGCGATCAATGCACGACTCCGTTGCTCGACGAGCCCGCGACCGGCCTCGACGTCACCGGCCGCGAGCAGCTCATCGAACGGAGGCGATCGCCATATTGACGAACCGCGAAGCTGTCCCGATGAGGCGAGCAGCAGCCCTCGACCCGTACACAGGGGGCCTTGGATCCAGTGGTCGCGTACGAGTTCCCACGGCCTGACGCCCGGGAATCCTGGCCCCGCGCGCCTTACCGCGTGGCACCGCCGTGGCGTCGTTGGCGTCGGCTGTATTCGGTGATGGCCTGCCACAGATCACGCCGGTCGACGTCGGGCCAGTAGTCGGGGGTGAAGTACAACTCGGCATACGTGGTGTACCAGGGAAGGAAGTTGGAGGTGCGCTGTTCGTTGCCGGTGCGCCACAGCAGGTCGACGTCCGGCATGTCGGGGTGGGGGAGGTGGCGGGCGAAGTCGTCTTCACCGATGAGGCGGGGGTCGATGTCGCCTGCGTGGGCTGCCTGGGCGAGGGCTGCGGCTGTCCGTGTGATCTCGTCGCGGCCGCCGTAGTTGATGCAGACGGTGAGGGTCAGTCCGGTGCGGTTGCGGGTGCGGCGCTCCTCGCGCAGGAGAGCCTGGACGAGTTCCTCGGGCAGTTTGTCGGGGTGGCCCAACCAGCGCTGGCGTACGTCGAGGTCACGGATGGGTCCCTCGTCGAGGTCGCGTCGGATCGCTTCCAGGATCGTGGTGATCTCCTCGGGGTCGCGTTTCCAGTTCTCGGTGGAGAACGCGTAGAGGGTCAAGTGGCGCAGGCCGATCTCCAGGGCGCCGTACACCATCTCGTAGGTGGCGGTGCCGCCGGCACGGTGGCCTTCCGGGCGGGGCAGGCCGCGCTGCTCGGCCCAGCGGCCGTTGCCGTCCATGATGACCGCCACGTGGGCGGGCATCCGGTCGGCCGCGATCTGCGGGGGCCGGGCGCCGTCGGGGTGCGGTGGCGGGGGCCGAAGGGTGGTGCTTTGGGCTTCAGGGCTCGTACCGCTCACGGTCACCGCGGGTCGTCGGGGTCCGGGCGCGGTCAGGGGCGTCAGGCTCCAGGCCACTTTCGAGCGGATGCGGGCAGGGGCGAGGATGCGGGTCCGGGTGACGACGGAGGGGCGCGGGGCGCGCCTGAGCAGGGTGGGGCCGGCCGCGTCGACGGCGTCGAGTTGGGCGCGCAACAGGCGGGCGGCCGTGTCGAGCACGATGGCGGCGCCCGGGTGCATGCCTCTGGTCATCGCGGGCCTGGTCACCCATTGGCGGCCCAGGGCGGTCATCGCGTCGGTCAAGGCCGCTGCAGCAGGGCTCCAGCGCCTCTGCCGCAGATCGTCTTCCGCACCGGGAAAGGCGTCCAGGGCCTCCTGCGGTAGCAGCAGGAGCCCTTGGGTGAGGTCGGCGCTCAGGTCGGTGAGGATGTCGGTGAGCTGGGCCCCGTCGATGAACCGCTTGTAGTCCTTGTGCCGGTCCAGTCTGAGCGTCATCGGCGCTCCGGCCTGTGCGAACAGGTGCCGTACCTGGTCGACCCAGGGAACCAGTGCCTCGCACCAGGAACGCCACTCGGCCCAGTCGGCGAAGCGCCGGTCGCGGACGTCGTCGAGAGTGCTGGTCACGGCGCCTTGCAGGCTGGACAAGTCCAGACGCCACCGCAAGGCGGTGTCCACCAGGGCGTGGCGGACCAGGTCCGTGCTGGTGCCGGCCGCCAGATCGCGTTGCAGGGCTTGCGTCCACGCCTCGACACGGGCCGCACGTTCGGCCGGTGACCCGTCCCGGCGCTGGTCGGCCAGGTCGTCCAGGACGCTCGCTGCCGCCCACAAGGCCCGGCAGGGAGGGCGCAGCACGGCCGGCATCAGCTGGATGAGGGCGTGGATCCCGGGATCGTGCTCTCGTGTGATGCGCCGGCAGTGCCGGTACGCCGCCCGCAGAGACGGATCCCCACCGGCGGGCGGTCGGCGGGTGGGACGCCTTCGCTGTGCTGACAGGACCGCATCGATGTCTGTCGTGGTGGGCTGCGGGGTGGCGCGCATATGGGGACCGTGACCTCAGTGTGCTTCCGTGTCGGACGCCGCAGCCGATGGCGCGGCAGTGTGGCGCGGCTTGGGAAGGCCGGTCTTGCCGCTGCCTTGTCCGTGCGGCGGTGCGGGGGCGGTCGACGGCAGGCAGTCGCGGGTGCTGCGGCAAAAGCCCATCAGGGCGACCAGGGCGGCGCCTGCGAACCAGGTGAGCTGGACAGCCAGCTGCCCGGGGACCGGGCTGGTGGAGAAGCCGGCCGCCGTGCTGGCCTGCATGGCCCCGTACGAGGGCAGGTAGCGGATGACCGGGTTGTCGGCCCCGGAACTCATGATGGGGTTCTGCAGCGCGAGGTCGATGATGCTGGTCATCACGATGGCGAACATCCCCTCGACTTCCCGGCGCAGCAGAGACCCGTAGCCGACTCCCAGAGCGCCGTAGGTGAGTCCGGCGCAGAACAGGGAGGCGGCGAGCAGGAGAGGCTGGCGGGGGGGCCAGGCCAGGCAGATGGCCGCGGTGGCATAAGCGGCCACCGCCGCCGAGACCAGAGCCAGAGCGGTGACTTTCGCCAGGACGAGGTGGGCGCGGGGGTAGCCGGCCATCGCCAGGCGGCGGTCGAAGCCACTGCCGGAGAAGGTGGCGGCGAACATCATGAAACCGGTGATCAGGGTGACGGCGTTGAGCGCTCCGCTGATCGCGGTCAGTTCGTTGCCGTGCGGGGCCAATGCTTCCCCGGTGGCGCGAAGCCGCATCCGGGCCGGGGCGTCGGGCATCGCCAGGTACGCCAGGGAGGTCCACACGGGGACGAACAGGATCACCAGAATCATGGCGAACCGGTTGCGGCCGTGTTCGAGGAGCGTGAAGCGGGTGGCGACGGCGAAGCGGGTCAGGTGAAACCTCACGCGGCGGTTCCCGCCTTGTCCGCGCGCAGCGTTCCGCTGTCCAGGCGCCACAGCTCGTCCAGGCGCTCGGTGTCGTACGCGAGGTGGGAGACGACCAGGACCGAGCGTCCCGCATCCCGCAGCCGCGCGGCCAGATCCCAGAACCGCTGATAGGTGTCCCAGTCGAAGCCTTGATACGGCTCGTCCAGCAACAGGACCTGCGGATCGTGCATGAGCGCCAGCGTCACGTTCAACTTCTGCCGCGTGCCGCCGCTGAGAACCCCGGCCCGCTCGTCGGCGTATCCGGTGAAGCCCAGCACGTCCATGATCTCTTCGGCGTAGCGCACATCGGTGAGGCGGTAGGCCGTCCGGAAGAACGTCAGGTGCTGCCGGACGGTCAACGCGTCATTGAGGACCACGTGCTGTGGGCAGTAGCCGAACCGGCCGCTATGACGGACCGATCCATGCGTGGGCCGCAGTTCGCCGGACAGAATCCTCAGCAGCGTGGACTTGCCGGCACCGTTCTCCCCGACGATCCCGCACAGAGTTCCGGCCCGAAGCCGCAGGTCAACGCCCCGCAAGACCACACGCCGACGGTAGGCGTGATGCACATCCCTGATCTCCACGCCCGTCTCCTCCCCCCTCGTCATCCGGGACCGACCGTGACCGAATGGCCTAACGCTCGCGACGCCTCACAGACACGGGTTCCGTATCGATGGTGTGGCCACCCGATTGCGTGTTGCCGGTCCGCAGGGCGGAGTACATCGCGAGTTTAATCAAACAGTACGTCGCGTTTGTTTTGAATACGGATAGAGATCGGCGATTGCCGCGTAACCCGGTAGATCGCGACCGCGGGCAGGGGGTTCCTGGCCCGGCTCCCCCGCCTAGGCCGACGCGGAGGGCGCCGTACGGGACGCCACCGAGCTCGCCCCGGCACGCCCGGGCGCGGCGCTGCTGCCGTCCTGCATTCCAAGGGCTACGGGGCCATCGAGGTCCGCCTGACCGGCTGACACGGGACACGACCGGCGGCGGGTCTTGGCGATCCTGCGCCGCTACCAGCCGTTTTACGCTCAGCTGATCGGC
>NZ_JBHVYK010000047.1:0-59600 GCF_042880855.1 Streptomyces sp. NPDC058291 | reverse complement strand
TTAACCGCCCCCGGCCGCTGGGGCGCCCCCCCGGCGGGCCCCCCGGGGACGCCGGGCGGGGGCGGGACGCCCGCGCGGGCCCGGGGCTGGACGTCCGTGCAGGTCCGGGGCTGGACGTCCGTGCAGGCCCGGGGCTGGACGTCCGTGCAGGCCCGAGGCTGCTGATCGACGGACTCGGGGTGGACGGCCGACGGGCACTGGGCGCGAACGCGTGGGCGGGCGCTGGGCGTGAACCGGGCGGCGCGAGCGCCGGACCCGGCTCCGCGGGCGGACCGGCCGCTACTTCAGCGCGCCCGCCGTCAGGCCCTGCACCACCTGTCGCTGGAAGACGATGTACGCGGCCAGCACCGGCAGCATCGCCATCACCAGTCCCGCGAACAGCCCCGACCAGTCGCCCTTGTACCCCTGGCTGACGGCGAGTTGGACCAGCCCCTGGGTGAGGACGTGTTTGTCGGGGTCGGTGTTGAGGACCGTGGGGAGCATGTACTGGTTCCACTGGCCCAGGAAGTTGAAGATGCCGACGCTGATCAGACCGGGCTTGGCCATCGGCAGCATGATCTGGAAGAACGTGCGGCTGTGCGAGGCGCCGTCCACGAAGGCGGCCTCCGCCACCGACGTGGGAAGCGTGCGGAAGAAGGCCGTCAGGAAGAACACCGTGAACGGCAGCGAGTAGGCGATGTAGACGAGGATCAGCCCGTGGATGGTGTTGAGCAGCCCCATGTTGTTCACCACATAGAACAGCGGGACCAGTGCCAGCATGATCGGGAAGCTCATGCCGCCGATGAAGAGGTAGTAGATGAAACGGTTGCCCGGGAAGTCGAAGCGGGCCAGGACGTAGGCGGCCATGGAGCCGAGGGTCAGCGTCCCGATGAGCGAACCGCCGACCACCAGCACGGTGTTGAGGAAGTAGTCGCTCATGTTGGCCTCGGTCCAGGCCCGTGACCAGTTGTCGAAGTGCAGCTTGTCCGGCAGCGACCAGGGCGAGCCGAAGATGGAGCTGTCGTCCTTGAAGGACGTCATCACGGCCCAGAGCAGGGGCAGTACAACCATGATCGCCCAGATGACCAGGATGCCGTGAGAAAAGGCGTTGAGAACCTTTCCTCCGTTTTTCTGCTCCGACGGCCGCGTCGGGGGCGGCCCCATCTTCGTGAGGGACGGGCCGGGGCCGGGGTCCGCGTCGGCCGGCAGGGGCGCCGGGGTCTCGGTCGTCTTCATCGTCAGTACTCCAGCCGCTCGCGCCGTCCCAGCCGCAGCACGACCGCGGCGAAGGCCAGCGTCACGGCGAGCAGGGCGACGCCGATCGTGGTGGCGTAGGCGGCCTGACCGTCGCGGAAGGCCTTCTGGTACACGTACAGCACCAGGACGGTGGTCGAGTAGTCGGGGCCGCCCGGCCCGGTCGTCATGATCTGGACGACCGCGAACGACTCGGCGCCGAGGGCGAGAATGCCCATGTAGACCCAGCCCGACTGCACGGTGTCCCAGAGCAGCGGGAGGGTGATGCGGAAGAACGTCGCGGTCCGGTTCGCGCCGTCCAGCAGGGCGGCCTCGTAGAGGTCCGCCGGGACGGAGGCCATGCCCGCCGAGAACAGGACCACGAAGAAACCGACCGTCGACCAGACGAGCACCGCCATCACGCACCACAGCGCGAGATCCGGGTCGCCGAGCCAGAGGGGCTGGACGCCGTCCAGCCCGATCCCGCGCAGAAACGAGTTGATCGCGCCGCTGTCCGGGTTGTAGGCGAAGGCGAACAGCAGCGCGACGATGGCGATGGAGAGCACCTGCGGGAAGAAGTAAACGATCTTGTAGAAGCCGGAGCCACGGACGCCGGAGACCGCCGGCCCGCCCCTCCGGCGCCGTCCACCGACATTGATCATGAAGGCGAAGAACAGCGCCAGACCGATCGTCACCAACGGCAGCACGAGCGCGAACATCAGACTGTGCTGCAGGGACTTCCAGAAGATGTCGTCGTCGAGCATCCTGCGGTAATTGTCCAGGCCGACCATCGTGAATTCAGGGCTGAGTCCGGTCCAGTCCGTGAACGAGTAGTAGATGGACTGGATGAACGGCCACACCACGAAAAGCGCGTACAACCCCAGGGGCAGCGCCAGGAACCCCACGATGAACCGGTACTTGCCGTGCTGCATCGCCACTCCGGTGCTTCTGCGGACGCTTCGCGGTGTTTCTGCCGTCACTGGTGCCGGTAATGCTTGATCGACGAGTCCTTGGCCGTGGCGTCGGCGTAATCCTGGATCTTCTTGATCGCTTCGGCGGGAGTGATCCGGCCGGCCATCATCTCACCGAGTCCGGACACTCCGATCTTCTCCTTCTGCAACTGGACGTACCAGTCCTGCAACCGGGGATTCACCACATGGGCGCCGGCCTTGTCCAGCGCGGCGACACCCGACTTCAGGCCCGGAGTCAGCGTGATGCCGTCGGTGCCGCCGTTGTACGCGGTCAGCGACTTGACCTTGGAGGTGAAGTTCCTCGACGACGCCTCACTGAGCATGATGCGCAATTGCTCCATACCGCCGGCGGTGTTCTTCGCCTTCGCGGGGACGATGAACGGTTCGCCTCCGGAGGCCCAGATAGTGCCGAAGGGCATCTTGTCGGAGGAGTCGATGCCGGTCGGCGCGGACACCGCCAGGTCGAAGTCCCCCGGAATGACGTTCGCCGACTCGTTCTCCACCCAGGATCCGTTGGGGATGAACAGCGCCTTCCCCTTGGCCCACGCGGTCTGAGACTGAATGTGGTCGAGGCCCGGGGTGCCGCGCAGGATGTAACCCTTCTGGTGAAGCTCGTAATACGCGTCGAAACACGCCTTCACAGCAGGGTGCTTCCAGGCGTTCGGCTCCAGGTTGTCGATGGCGTCCAGGACCTCGCGGCCGCCCACCTTGCCGATCATCGGGTACAGCGAAAAGGGAAGGTAATACGGGTACTTACCCGCATATGTCCACCCAGCCATGCCCATCTTCTTGGCCTTCGCGCAGACCGCGAGCATCTCGTCCCAGGTCTGCGGATACGCCGCGTCGAGCGAGTCCAGCGCTTTCTGCGAATACCACACGCCGTAGACGGTGTAGGCGTAGTACATGATCCAGACGGGGGCGCCGTCGAACTGACCCATCTCGACGATCCCGGGGCGCAGCGTGTCACGGACCTTCTTGCGCGGATCGTCGTAGGACACGGCGTCGAGGAGCGGGGTGAGGTCGGCGAGCTGGTTCTTGCCCACCAGGACTCCCATGTCCATCTGCTCGGCGCCGGAGTTGTCGATGAGGTCGGGCGGGGTCCCCTGGTTGAAGCGGGGCTGGAGCGTCGACTGGATCTTCTGCGTGGCCGAGAACTTCACCTTCGCCTGCGGCAGGTTCTTCTCGTAGATCTTCACCGCGTCCTCGGCGTACTCCTTGCCGAAACCGCCGTCGAACAGGACGAATTCCAGCTGGGCGGTGTCGTTGACCGCGAGGGGGTTCTTCGCGGACTTCTTTCCGGCCTTGGCCCTGTCCTCGTCACCGCCGCCGCTGCTGGCACAGGCGGCGAGAAAACTCGTCGTCGGGACGGAGATCAGTCCCAGTGCCGCCGATCTCTTGATCAGATCTCGGCGCCCGACCCGCGCACGGCCGCTCTTCTCGAAGCCGGCGCACTCGGAGCGGTTCTTCTGGAAACCGTGGTGCTCGGAACCGTGGTGCTCGGAACCGTGGTGCTCGGAACCGCCGTACTCGAAACCGTTGTACTCGGAGCGGGATCCCATGCTCAAGTCCTCGCCTTCTCCAGGACGCAGGCGGTGCACCGGATCCTTCCCGGCACCGCGGTCAGGTCAAGCAGGGTCGTGCGGAGCGCGTGGTCCGAAGGTCTCGCGTTCTGAAGGATGAATCGCCGACAGGTATAGTCCACTTCTGGCCGACGGGGCAAGATCGAGAACAAGGTTGGTCACGGGTCTTTTCCGAGTTGAGACCTGCTGAAGATATGACCGGCAGCGGGGCGCATCGCCGGAGAATTGCCTGACATGGCCCTCTCCGACGCCCTCCTGGCGCATTCAACATCCTTGACATCACTGTTCACTTGCCCACCTACTGTTTCCTGCGCAATCAGGAGGACAACGTTGTCCGGGGCGTTGTCCGGGGCGGGGAGGGTGTTCACGCATGCAGCGGTGGGGGCGGTGGTGGGCGGTCGGGATAACGACCGCACTGGTCATGACGGTCGGCGGCGCACCGGGGACCGTGGCGGCGCTGCCGTCCCGGACGCCGCTCCCCGACCGGAGTTTCGCCTCGTCCTTCGAGGCGGGTGAACCCGTCCCGGACTGGCAGAGCACCGTCGAGTCCGCCGCCGGCGGCGGCAAACGCGCCTCCGGCGTGGACGGCGGTTACGGCGGCGGGCTTCCCGGTGATGTGACCGACCGGGTCACGGACCTACGGGCCGGTGCGGAGAACACGGCCGGCGGCGAGGTGAAGGAGAACCTCGTCGACGGTGAGGCGAGCACCAAGTGGCTCACCTTCGCCGCCGACGGGTGGGTGGAGTTCGACCTCGACCAGCCGGCCCGGGTCAGCGCGTACGCCCTCACGTCCGCGAACGACTTCGCCGAGCGCGACCCGGCCGACTGGGTCCTTTCTGGCTCGGCCGACGGCGCCACGTGGACGCCGCTCGACAGCCGTGCCGGGGAAACCTTTGCTGAACGGTTCCAGACCCGCTCCTTCAGCCTCGCGGCTCCGGGCGAGTACCGGCACTTCCGTCTGGACGTCTCGAAGAATCACGGCGCGCAGATCCTGCAACTGGCGGACGTGCGGTTCGGCACCGGCGGAAGCGGTGAGCCCGTCCCGCCGGACATGCTCACCGTGGTGGACCGCGGCCCCAGCGGCTCGTCGACCGCGAAGGCCGGCGCTGGCTTCACGGGACGACGGGCGCTGCGCTACGCCGGCCGGCACACCGCCACCGGCCGGGCGTACTCGTACAACAAGGTGTTCGACGTGAACGTCCGGATCGGTTCGCGCACCCAGCTTGCCTACCGTGTCTTCCCGGCGATGGCGGACGGCGACCGGGACTACGCCGCCACCCACGTCTGCGTGGACCTGGCCTTCACGGACGGGACGTATCTGAGCGGGCTCGGAGCGAGCGACCAGTACGGTTTCGCGTTGTCGCCCCGCGGACAGGGCGCGGCGAAGGTGCTCTACGTCAACCAGTGGAACGACGTGGTGTCGGGGATCGGTGCGGTGGCTGCCGGAAAGACCGTCGACCGGATCCTGCTCGCCTACGACTCCCCCGGCGGGCCCGCGCGGTTCCGCGGCTGGGTGGACGACATCGCCCTGCGCACCGCGGCCCCGGAGCCGAGGAAGGCGCACCTCTCGGACTATGCGCTGACGACACGCGGCACCCACTCCAGCGGCGGCTTCTCGCGCGGAAACACGTTTCCCGCGGCGGCCGTGCCTCATGGCTTCAACTTCTGGACCCCGGTGACGAACGCGTCCTCGCTCGGTTGGCTGTACGACTACGCACGGGCCAACAACGCGGACAACCTGCCCACGATCCAGGCGTTCGGCGCGAGTCACGAGCCGAGTCCGTGGATGGGAGACCGGCAGACGTTCCAGGTGATGCCGTCCGTCGCGGCCGGCGTCCCGGACAGCGGCCGGACCGCCCGGGCGCTGCCGTTCCGGCACACGAACGAAACCGCTCGCCCGTACTACTACGGTGTGCGTTTCGAAAACGGTCTCACCGCCGAGCTGGCCCCGACCGACCACGCGGCCGCCCTGCGCTTCACCTACCCGGGCGCGAACGCGTCAGTGGTCTTCGACAACGTCACCGATCAGGCCGGGCTCACGCTCGACCAGGAGGCCGGTGTCGTCACGGGTTACTCGGACGTGAAGTCGGGGCTGTCGACGGGAGCGACCCGGCTCTTCGTGTACGGCGAGTTCGACGCACCGGTGACGGCGGGGGGATCGAGCGGAGTAAAGGGTTACCTGCGTTTCGACGCGGGCGCCGACCACGCCGTCACTCTGCGCCTGGCGACCTCCCTCATCAGCGTCGACCAGGCTCGCGACAACCTTCGCGCGGAAATCCCGTCCGGCACCGCTTTCGAAACGGTCAAGGCGCGGGCTCAGCAGCAGTGGGACGAGCTCCTGGGCACGGTGGAGGTCGAGGGCGCGAGCCGGGACCAGCTGACGACGCTGTACTCCAGTCTGTACCGGCTGTATCTGTACCCCAACTCCGGTTTCGAGAAGGTCGGCGCGAAGTACCGGTACGCGTCGCCCTTCTCACCGATGGCGGGTCCTGACACCCCCACGCACACGGGCGCGAAGGTCGTGGACGGCAAGGTCTACGTCAACAACGGCTTCTGGGACACCTACCGGACGACGTGGCCGGCGTACGCGCTGCTCACGCCGAAGCAGGCCGGCGTGCTGGCCGACGGCTTCGTGCAGCAGTACAAGGACGGCGGCTGGACCTCGCGCTGGTCCTCACCCGGCTACGCCGACCTGATGACCGGCACGTCCTCGGACGTGGCCTTCGCGGACGCGTTCGTCAAGGGCGTGCACTTCGACGCCGAGACGGCCTACGAGGCGGCGCTGAAGAACGCGACGGTCGTACCCCCGGCGTCCGGGGTGGGCCGCAAGGGCATGGCGACCTCCCCCTTCCTCGGCTACACGAGCACGGCCACCCACGAGGGGCTGTCATGGGCGCTGGAGGGCTACCTCAACGACTACGGCATCGCCCGGATGGGACAGGCCCTGTACCGGCAGACCGGGAAGAAGCGTTACCGGGAGGAGGCGGACTACTTCCTCAACCGCGCGCAGGGCTACGTGCACCTCTTCGACGCCGACGCCGGGTTCTTCCAGGGGAAGGACGACAAGGGCCACTGGCGCACGCCGTCGGACGCCTACGATCCGCGGGTGTGGGGCTACGACTACACCGAGACCAACGGCTGGGGCTACGCCTTCACCGTGCCGCAGGACAGCCGGGGCCTGGCCAATCTGTACGGCGGCCGTGACGGCCTGGCGAAGAAACTGGACGCCTATTTCGCAACGCCGGAAACCGCTTCCTCCGAGTTCGTGGGCTCGTACGGCGGAGTGATCCACGAGATGACCGAGGCCCGGGACGTGCGGATGGGCATGTACGGGCACTCCAACCAGGTCGCCCACCATGTCGTCTACATGTACGACGCGGCCGGGCAGCCGTGGAAGGCGCAGGCGAAGTCCCGTGAGGTGCTCGCCCGGCTCTACACGGGCAGTTCGATCGGACAGGGCTATCACGGCGACGAGGACAACGGCGAGCAGTCGGCGTGGTACCTGTTCTCCGCGCTCGGCTTCTACCCGCTGGTGATGGGGAGCGGTGAGTACGCGGTCGGCTCCCCGTTGTTCACCAAGGCGACGGTGCACCTGGAGAACGGCAGGGACCTGGTGGTCAAGGCGCCGAAGAACAGCGCGAAGAACGTCTACGTGCAGGGCCTGAAGGTCGACGGCCGTCCTTGGACGTCCACCGCGCTTCCCCACGCCCTCCTCGCCAACGGCGCGGTCCTGGAGTTCGACATGGGGGCGCGGCCCTCGACATGGGGCACGGACAAGGACGCGGCTCCGGTGTCGATCACCCGGAACGACAAGCTTCCGGCGCCCCGCAAGGACTCACTCAAGGGCGGCAGCGCGCTGTTCGACGACACGTCGGTAACGCAGCAAGCGGTATCGGGAACGCTTTCCCTGCCGGCCCCGGCCGGCACGAAGGCGGTGCAGTACACCCTGACGTCCGCCGAACACGCCCAGGCCCCCGGCAGTTGGGTTCTTCAGGGTTCCGCAGACGGGCTGACGTGGACCGACCTGGACCGGCGAGCCGGGGAGACCTTCCGATGGGACCGTCAGACACGGGCCTTCACCGTAGCCCGGCCCGACAGGTACGGGCAGTACCGGCTCGTCTTCGATGGAGGAAGCGTTGCCGCAAGGGCGGCGAGCGGACGGAGCGCGGCCGAAGTACGGCTGGCGGAAGTCGAGTTGTTGTCCTGATCTCGTAACCAACGGTGCATGCCCGCTGCACCGGGCGTCACCCGTGTTCCAGAGTGGGCGGGCCGCGCGCTAACTCGGCGCGGCCTGCCACGGAGGGAGAACCGGGAATGGGCATGACCAGAACGATCACGGGGCTGCTCGGAGGCACGGCACTGGCGGCGGGGGCCCTCTTCGCCACCGCGGCCCCGGCTCAGGCGTACAGCCCGAACCCGACCTTCCGCGCGTACTACTACGACACCGACGGGTGCCCGTGCAGCGGGGGCAACCTCACCGACCCGTTCGACAACACGTACTTCGCGCAGGACGCCGGCGGTTACGCCGTGAAGATGGAACTGACGAACGCCGGGGCGTTCGTCGGCAAGGTGGAGTTCCACCCGAACGACGAGAAGCTCTGGGTGTACGACACCGCCAACGACGGCGACACGTTCTACGTCAAGGTCAGCTACACGTCCGGCGGGACGACCCGCAGCCTGGGCACCTTCAGCCCGCCCGGGACCACAGCCGTGGTGGACTACGAGGTCGAGGACTTGGACCTGCCAGAAGGCGCTTACGTCGACATTTCCGTGTACGACGACGCAGGGCTCACGGACCTCATCGGCGCCGCGCGCGGTGCCGGCGCAGCCGTCGCCTGAGGACCGTCGGGGGGGGCAGCCCTCTGCGGGCCGAGGAGTCGCCGGAGGCAGTCGGGCGGCCCTGGCGAGCGCCGGCGCCCGAAAAGGACGAGCCCGCGGTCACGAGGCACGCGGTTGGTCCCGTCCTCCACTTCGCGGGCCCGGTGGGCGGTGACCGCCCACCGGGCCCGTTCACACCGGGCCCGTTCACTGGGGCAGGTGCTCAGCCGACCTTGCAGGGCAGGCTAGTCGCGCTGTCTCCACCCGAGCCGGAGGTGACGTATCCGAACGTCGCACTCTGGCCCGGACTCAGCGAGCCGTTCCAGTCGGCGTTGTGGACCATCACCGCCTGTCCGCTGTAGGTGGCGTTGCCGCTCCACAGACTCGCGACCGACTGGCCTGACGGCAGCGTCCAGTCGACCATCCAGCCGAGCATCGGGACGTCGCCGGAGTTGGTGACGGTCACCTCGGACTGGTAGCCGCCGTTCCAACTGTTCGTGGTCCTCCGGGTTGCGGTGCACACGCCGGGAACGGGCTCGGTCGGATTGCCCGGCTCATGGATACCGGTTACCTCGCCGTTTCCCCCGTCGAAGACGACGTCGGAGCAGGAGTAGAAGGTCTCCGCGCTGTCCGAGCGCTGCCAGACCATGTAGATGATGTGCCGGCCGGACTTTCCGGCCGGGAGCCGGCCGGTCCACGAGTAGTTGGCCTCGACCGTGCCGGGACTGCCGTTGAGCGGGGGGTGGTCGACGGAGAGGAAGGGCTGACTCTCCAGGTCGTCCCAGGTGAGCGTCCGGGTCGGGTCGAAACCGTCTTTCGTGACGTAGACGTAGAACCAGCCCGGGTGGGCAGCCCAGGCGTTGTAGGAGAAGTCGACGGTCGAGCCCGCGGTGAGGTGGGTCAGGGGCCAGTCGTTGCGCGGGGCGTTGAACCCGGTGAAGTTGGTGTTGCCGCCGCTGCACAGCTGACCGTCGGGTACGAAGCCGCGCGTGCGGCCCGCACCGTCGGAGCGCAGCACCGAGAACCAGTTGTAGAACGGTGTGGTACCGCTTACCTGCTGTGCGTTCTTGCAGGCCGGGTTGATCGGTTTGATCTCACCGGTGTCGGTCAGCGCGTCCTGCCAACACAGGAAGGTGCGGCTTGCGGGCTTCATGGGGGTGCCGTGCGCCTCGGCCTTGCCGCCGGCCGTGACGATCAGGCCGAGGGCGGGAACGGTGGCCAGCAAGGCCAGGACGACGAGGAGGAGAGCTCGGGTGCGTAACCTGGACACCCGACTTGACGTGATCATGACAGTTTGCATGGCAGGTGAGTCCGCCTTCCGTGTACGGACCGTGCGTGCAGGGGGTGCACTGCGGACGCGCGGAGCGGTTCGCGTACCGCGCGGCGCTGCGGGAGTTGCGTGAGGACGTGCGGGTCCTTACAGGGTGCGAAGCGGGAGCGTCCCGCCCGAGCCCGGCAGGTTCCGGTCCACCGGACATGAGCCTATGGGAGCGCTCCCACTTCACATGTGGCGGAAGATAGCGCCGTACGGCCCACTTGTAAACGGTTTCGGCGCGTTTTTCACGGGCACGGGCCGGGCTGGACGCCCACATCGACACCGGCAGGGTGCCGGAGAGGACGACCGGATCGCTGTCCCGGGCAGCCCGTTGTCCCGGGCAGCCCGTTGTCCCGTGCGGGCGGCGGGGGCCTGTGCTGAGGCGGGATTTCGGCGGCGCCCTGGCACGAGCACGGCGAAGGGCCGCACCCTCCGTCACCGGGGATGCGGCCCTCTACTGCTGTGTGTAACCGCTTACTCGACCGCTTACTTGCGGATCAGGCTGCGGAGCACGTACTGCATGATGCCGCCGTTGCGGTAGTAGTCCGCCTCGCCGGGGGTGTCGATGCGGACGACCGCGTCGAACTCGACGCCCGTGTCGGTGGTGACCTTGACGGTGCGCGGGGTGGTGCCGTTGTTGAGCTCTTCGACGCCGGTGAAGGAGAAGGTCTCCTCGCCGGTCAGACCGAAGGACTCGGCGTTGGTGCCCTCCGGGAACTGGAGCGGGAGGACGCCCATGCCGATCAGGTTGGAGCGGTGGATCCGCTCGTACGACTCGGCGATGACGGCCTTGACGCCGAGCAGCGCGGTGCCCTTGGCGGCCCAGTCGCGCGACGAACCCGAGCCGTACTCCTTGCCGGCCAGGATGGCCAGCGGGACGCCCTGCTCGATGTAGTTGCGGGAGGCGTCGTAGATGAACGACACCGGACCGCCGTCCTGCGTGAAGTCGCGGGTGTAACCGCCTTCCGTACCCGGCGCGATCTGGTTGCGCAGGCGGATGTTGGCGAACGTGCCGCGGATCATGACCTCGTGGTTGCCTCGGCGGGAGCCGTAGGAGTTGAAGTCACGACGCTCCACACCGTGCTCGGTGAGGTACTTGCCGGCCGGGGTGTCGGCCTTGATGGCGCCGGCCGGGGAGATGTGGTCGGTGGTGACCGAGTCGCCCAGCTTGGCCAGGACGCGCGCGCCGGTGATGTCGGAGACCGGGGTGGTCTCCATCGTCATGCCCTCGAAGTACGGGGGCTTGCGGACGTAGGTCGACTCGGCGTCCCACTCGAAGGTGTTGCCGGTCGGGATCGGCAGCGCCTGCCACTGGGCGTCGCCCGCGAAGACGTCCTGGTAGGACTTGTTGAACATGTCCTCGCCGATGGCGTTCGCCACGACGTCGTTGACCTCGGCCTCGGTGGGCCAGATGTCCTTGAGGAAGACCGGGTTGCCGTCCTGGTCGGCGCCCAGGGCGTCCTTGGTGATGTCCACCCTCATGGAACCCGCGAGGGCGTACGCGACGACCAGCGGCGGGGAGGCCAGGTAGTTCATCTTGACGTCGGGGTTGATCCGGCCCTCGAAGTTGCGGTTGCCCGAGAGGACCGAGGTGACGGCGAGGTCGTGGTCGTTGACGGCCTTGGAGACCTCCTCCGGCAGCGGGCCGGAGTTGCCGATGCAGGTGGTGCAGCCGTAGCCGACGAGGTTGAAGCCGACCTTGTCCAGGTAGGGGGTGAGACCTGCCTTGTCGAAGTAATCGGTTACGACCTTCGATCCCGGGGCCAGGGTGGTCTTGACCCACGGCTTGCGGGTGAGGCCCTTCTCCACGGCCTTCTTCGCGACCAGGGCGGCGGCCACCATGACGTAGGGGTTCGAGGTGTTGGTGCAGGACGTGATGGCCGCGACCGTCACCGCACCGTGGTCGATCTCGTACGTGGAGCCGTCGGGCGCCGTGACGGTGACCGGGTTCGACGGGCCGGCGCCGGAGACGACGGCCGAGTGCTGCGGGGCGCCGGAGCCGTTGTCGTCGTGGCCGTAGGCCGGGGCGTCACTGGCCGGGAAGGACTCGGCGCTCGCCTCGTCCACCGGGGAGGCCACGCCGTGCGGCTTCTCCTGCGCGGGGACGCCGGGCTTGCGGTCTTCGCCGCCGGTGATACCGGCCTCGACGTAGTTGAGGACGTCGGCGCGGAACTGCTCGGCCGCGTGGGCGAGCACGATGCGGTCCTGCGGGCGCTTCGGGCCGGCGATGGAGGGCACGACGGTCGACAGGTCCAGCTCGAGCTTCTCGGAGAAGTCCGGCTCGGCCTTCGGGTCCAGCCAGAGACCCTGCTCCTTGGCGTACGCCTCGACGAGCGCGACCTGCTGCTCGGAGCGACCGGTGAGCTTGAGGTACTTCAGGGTCTCGCCGTCGATCGGGAAGATCGCGGCGGTGGAGCCGAACTCCGGCGACATGTTGCCGATGGTGGCGCGGTTCGCGAGGGAGGTCGCGGCGACGCCCTCGCCGTAGAACTCGACGAACTTACCGACGACACCGTGCTTGCGCAGCATCTCGGTGATCGTGAGGACGAGGTCCGTGGCGGTGGTGCCGGCGGGCAGCTCGCCGGTGAGCTTGAAGCCGACGACGCGCGGGATGAGCATCGAGACCGGCTGGCCGAGCATCGCGGCCTCGGCCTCGATGCCGCCGACGCCCCAGCCGAGGACGCCGAGGCCGTTGACCATGGTGGTGTGCGAGTCGGTGCCGACCAGGGTGTCGGGGTAGGCCTGGCCGTTACGGACCATGACCGTGCGAGCGAGGTGCTCGATGTTCACCTGGTGGACGATGCCGGTGCCCGGGGGGACGACCTTGAAGTCGTCGAACGCGGTCTGGCCCCAGCGCAGGAACTGGTAGCGCTCCTTGTTGCGGCCGTACTCCAGCTCGACGTTCTGCGCGAAGGCCTCGTTGGTGCCGAACTTGTCGGCGATGACGGAGTGGTCGATGACCAGCTCGGCCGGGGAGAGCGGGTTGACCTTGGCCGGGTCGCCGCCGAGCTCCTTGACGGCCTCGCGCATGGTGGCGAGGTCGACGACGCAGGGCACGCCGGTGAAGTCCTGCATGATCACGCGGGCCGGCGTGAACTGGATCTCCTGCGACGGCTGGGCCTGGGAGTCCCAGGTGCCGAGCGCACGGATGTGGTCGGCGGTGATGTTCGCGCCGTCCTCGGTACGGAGCAGGTTCTCCAGCAGCACCTTCAGGCTGTACGGAAGGCGAGCCGAGCCTTCCACCTTGTCCAGCCGGAAGATCTCGTACGACTCGTCGCCCACCTGCAGCGTGCTGCGGGCGTCGAAGCTGTTCGCCGACACGACAGTCTCCTTCATTGATGTGCGCGTACCACCGCATCCTGCCGTCACCCGGCTTGGCCGATCCGCTGAGGTCAGGCTAAGTTAGGGTCGCCTTACCGGGTGGCGGCTGCGGTGCGCCTTCGGCAGATATCTCGATGTCGAGATAACTCTAGTACATAGGGGCCGGATGGTCATGCCCGGGCTCGCTTGTCCGCTGTCATGCAATCGAGTCGTTCGACAGCGCATCCAGTCGTTTTGGCTTCCTTGCCAGTGAACCTAGTCGTGCGGGGCGAGAGAGTGGGGAGGTCGAGTGGCCGTACCGGCTGGGCTGGATCTTGCAGCGGCTTACGTCGACCTGTCGTACATGGACGCTGTACGTGAGCGACGGCGGCGTCCGCAGGTCGCGCAGCGTCTGCCTGCCGTCCTGTGTATCGGAGGGCTTGTGCAACGTGGCGAAGTCTGGTGGGTCCAGTTCGACGAGCGGAGGTTGGTCGTACTGCTGTCAGGAGACGACGCGTCCGGGTTCCAGGTGATGCAGGTCGTCGCTCCGGCGGGCCTCGACATCAGCGGTCTGGGCATCGAAGTGACAGTCGGCGCCGGTGAAGGGCTGCCGCTCGAAGGCGTGCTGCGGCTCGCGTTCCCGCGTCCAGGCTTCACCCCGTGCACGTGGCTGACCACCGTGTCCCGGGACGACCTGATAGAGCGGGCGGCCGTCCTGTCCTCCAGGAAACTCAGCGAGATCGACGATGCCCTCCGACTCGCTGAACAAGCACAGGAGCGGACCCCGGCAACGACCGCGAAGCTCAGCGAGATGAGGGACGCCCTCCGTCGCGGTGAACTCGGGTAGACGGAGAAGGAGCCGACGCCCGCCACGGCATGGGCGATCTCGGGCGAGATGATCCACGCGGGACACCTGGCCGCCTCGACGCCCCTCACCATCGAGATCACGATCTACGGCTGGAGTATCGAGGCGCGTTCCTGGTTCTGATCATGTGGCTGGGCGGAGGCTGCGGGGCCACATGACCGCATGGTGCCACACGTGGGCCGACGTCCCATCCGGGGCAACTGCCGGATGCCGGCTGCTCCCGCGCCTCTGGCAGGCTGGGCGCGTGACGTCAGGGAGCGCCGAGGAGTTCACTGCCCACCGCCCCAGGATGTTCGGCCTGGCCTACCGGTTGCTCGGTTCCGCCGAGGAGGCGGAGGACGCGGTGCAGGACGCGTATCTGCGCTGGAGCAGCGCAGTGCGGACTCCACGGTGACCCGCGCCCACCACGATGCGGCTGGGATGGTCGTTCGCGAGGAGGTGCCGGCCGCCTTGGAGGAGGCACGCGAGGACGAAAAAGAGGCCGCGCACGGGGACGAAAGGGGCAGGTCGTCGCGGCGGGCGGTGAGCTCGACGACCCCGGGCGGGAAGAGCGGCGACGCATTCGGCGCAGGTGCCGTGCTCGCCTGAAGGCGGCCCGGCTCAGGCGCTCGCGCGGCGGCCTGAGCAGCAAGACCCATCTCGCTGCCGAGCGGCGCTGCCGCCCGCTGTCCTTCGATCTGACCGAGGGACAGGCCGCCGACAGCCCCCGCTTCATCCTGGTCCTGGACAAGGTCAGGGTCCGCGGCCCCGCCGACCGCCCACGCACCCGGCCCGACGCGGTCGCCGGCGACAAGGCGTACTCCTCCCGCGTCATCCGCGCCTACCTGCGCAAACGGAAGATCAAGACCGTCATCCCGGAGAAGGCCGACCAGGTCGCCAACCGCAAGAAGAAGGGCAGCCGGGGCGGGCGACCCGTCTCCCACGACGCCGCGCTCTAGCGAGATCGCAATAGCGTGGAACGCTGCATCAACAAGATCAAGGCGTGGCGCGGCCTTGCCACCCGCTACGACAAGGCGCCCGAGAGCTACCTTGCGGGGCTCCACCTGCGCGGGGCGGTGATCTGGATCCGCAGCCTCCGCTCAGCCTCGTGATCAGAAGTAGTAACACGAGCCCTGCAATGTCGGCGGAGAATCGCTTGGCCGGTGCTCGGCGGAGAGATCATCATGTGGCAATGTCTGAGAACCGATCCTCTGTGGCGCCTACCGTGGTGCGGCTCCCCCAGTACACCAAGGCGGACCAGGAAGAGATCCTTGGCAGCAGCGATGATCCCTTCGGTGTCGCCTCGACCGGTCTGAGCTGGCTGCCGAAAGAAGAACACTTCGGCATCAGACACGAAGACCGGCTCGTGGCACACGCTCGGCTGCTGCGACTGCCTGTCGCGATCGGCGACGCCGTGACAGAGGTGGTGGGCGTCGGCGGGGTGGCCGTCGCGCCCAGCGTGCAAGGACGTGGCCTGGCTCGGCTCGTCGTCACAGCTGCCCTGGAACACGCCCGCACGATGGGTCCTCAGCACGCACTCCTGTTCTGCCGGCCTCCCCTCGTGTCCCTCTACAAGCGCCTCGGATGGCACCCGCTCGACAACGACGTACTCGTCGAACAACCCGAAGGCCGCCTGGTGACCATGCCGCTGCGGACTATGGTGACGCCCCTGCGCGACGATGCCCGCTGGCCCTCAGGGCCAGTACGGCTGTTCTCGCTCCCCATGTGACGGAGGGCCACCCAGCACAGCGACCAGGGTTCACCCATCAGTGTCGGGTCTCGGTTACGCACCCAACCCGCTCACCTGATCGTTTGCCAACCAATCCAGTCGCCGCAGGTCAACGAGAACAGAACGACTGACTTCACTGACAAAGGACATCGCTGTCCGCTTCCGGTGACCGCCGGATGCCGTAGCCCTCGAGGCACGCCCGCGACTCCCGCCGTCAGGCACGGACGAGTCCGCCGCCGGTGAAGGGCACGCCATCGCCGACCTCGGCCACGCGGGCCGGAGGAAAGGCGAAGGCAAGCGCTTCCTCGCCGTTTCCGAACCCGGCCTCCGCCAGGACCAGCACGCCAGGGGCTGTCGAAGACATCGATGCCCAGTGGCGGCACGCTGAGGCGCTTTTTGGCAGGTACCGGCCGCAGGCAGGCGGGGCAGGGCGTCGCACTCGCTCCGGGGCAGACAAGATTTTCGTCATCAGGCCCCCCACGGGATCCGGCTGACCGGCGGGGACCTTCCGGGTCAGCTCGAACGGGGACCTGCGGGCCGCGGTGGGGGCTGTCCACGGAGAGACCGGTTTCTGAATGGGCGTCATGCGCCCGTCGAGCCGGGGTAAACGAGAGCGGACAGGCACCCCGACGAAGGAGGCCCCGATGCCCCTCACTTTCCGCAAGAGTTTCCGCATCCTGCCCGGCGTGCGGCTGAACATCAACCGGCGGTCCTGGTCGATCACCACCGGCGGCGGGGAGCACGGCCCGCGTCACACGCACAGCAGCACCGGACGTCGTACGACATCGATGGATCTGCCCGGACCCTTCGGCTGGCGTCGCACGACCAAGGCGAAGCGCCATTGACGAGCCGTCACCCGAACGGACCCCCCGAGAGGCGCCATCTCATATCTGAGATAACCTCAGCCTCATGGCAGACGACTACCTCGTACGCATCGGCAAGCTCATCCGTGACGCCCGACAGCACCGGGGCTGGACACAGGCGCAGCTGGCCGAAGCGCTCGGAACCAGCCAGAGCGCCGTCAACCGCATCGAGCGCGGCAACCAAAACATCAGCCTTGAGATGATCGCCCGAATCGGTGAAGCTCTGGACAGTGAGATCGTCTCTCTGGGCTACGCCGGTCCGATGCACCTGCGTGTCGTGGGCGGTCGGCGGCTGTCGGGCGCGATCGACGTGAAGACCAGCAAGAACGCGTGTGTGGCCCTGCTGTGCGCCTCGCTGCTCAACCGGGGGCGCACCGTGCTGCGCCGGGTCGCCCGCATCGAGGAGGTCTACCGTCTGCTCGAGGTCCTCAACTCCATCGGCGTGCGGACGCGGTGGATCAACGAGGGCGTCGACCTGGAGATCGTGCCGCCGGCCGAGCTGGACATGGCGGCGATCGACGCCGAGGCCGCCGTGCGCACCCGTTCCATCATCATGTTCCTCGGCCCGCTGCTGCACCGTATGGACCACTTCAAGCTGCCGTACGCCGGCGGCTGCGACCTCGGCACGCGGACCATCGAGCCGCACATGATCGCGCTGCGCCGGTTCGGGCTGGAGGTCGCGGCGACGGAGGGGCAGTACCACGCCGTCGTCGACCGCGCCGTCCGGCCGGACCGGCCGATCGTGCTGACCGAGCGCGGAGACACGGTCACAGAGAACGCGCTGCTGGCGGCCGCTCGGTACGACGGCGTAACCGTTATCCGCAACGCTTCTTCGAACTACATGGTCCAGGATCTCTGTTTCTTCCTGGAGGCGCTCGGCGTCAGGGTCGAGGGCATCGGCACCACGACGCTCACCGTGCACGGCGTGGCGAACATCGACATCGACGTGGACTACTCCCCCTCCGAGGACCCGGTCGAGGCGATGAGCCTGCTGGCCGCCGCGGTCGTCACGGAGTCGGAGCTGACCGTGCGCCGGGTGCCGATCGAGTTCCTGGAGATCGAGCTCGCGGTCCTGGAGGAGATGGGCCTCGACCACGACAGGACGCCGGAGTACCCGGCCGACAACGGCCGCACCCGACTGGTGGACCTCACGGTCCGGCCCTCCAAGCTGGAGGCGCCGATCGACAAGATCCACCCGATGCCGTTCCCCGGCCTGAACATCGACAACGTCCCCTTCTTCGCCGCGATCGCGGCCGTCGCCCAGGGCAAGACCCTCATCCATGACTGGGTCTACGACAACCGCGCGATCTACCTGACCGACCTGAACCGGCTCGGCGGCCGGCTGCAACTCCTCGACCCTCACCGGGTGTTGGTCGAGGGACCGACGCGCTGGCGGGCCGCCGAGATGATGTGCCCGCCGGCACTGCGCCCGGCGGTGGTCGTGCTGCTGGCGATGATGGCGGCCGAGGGCACATCGGTGCTGCGCAACGTGTACGTGATCAACCGCGGATACGAGGACCTGGCCGAGCGGCTGAACTCGATCGGGGCGCAGATCGAGATCTTCCGGGACATCTGAGCGTTGCGAAACAGCATCTGGGGTTTCTGCAACAGGTGAGCCCGGGTTCGCTCACGACCGGCCCGGCATCGGGGGCGGCGGCCCGCCGGTGGGCGGCGCGTCGGTGGGCGGCGCGTCGGTGGGCGGCGCGTCGGGGCGCGCGCCCAGTGCCGGCGCGGAAGACAGGGCCCGGCGCGAGAGCCGGTGACCTTGCCGACGCCTCCGCGTCACGATCTCCGGGCGTCACGGCGCCCGGGCACCACCATGCCGCGACGCCGCGACCCCGCCGCCCCGCCGGACAGCGCTCAGGGGGCGGTCGGGCCCCTGGCCATGCCTTGGTTGCCTTGGCCAGGGGTCCGACCGAGCGGCGATCAGGGCCGGGTCAGCGTGACGTCCTGCTTCTGCACCGCGTGGAAGCGGGGCAGGGGGAGGCCGCCGGCGGGGCGGAGCTCCATCAGTGTGACCTCGACGTGGGCGGTGCCGGGTTCGAGGTCGTCCGGGGTGGCCTTGCCGGTGTTCTGCCAGCTGTGCGCGGCGCCGTCGCACACAGCGCGGGTGCCCCCGATGCCGTGCCGGGCGCCGTCGGAGCTCTGGCCGACGGCGGAGCTGACGAAGACCGGGCCGGTGCTGCCGACGCAGCGGTAGGTGCCGGAAAGGGTGACGGTGCCGTCGGCGGCGATACGGCCGACCGGGTCGACGGTGACGGACTCCGACGGGTCCGCGTGCGCGGTGACCGCCGGGGCGGCCAGCAGAAGCAGGGCGGCACCGGCGGCCGCGGACAGTGCGGGGCGCAACGACATGGGAGAACCTCCTGTTGTGGGGGCTCCACTGGTACCGGGCGGGCAGGCCTGCGGCGGTGATCGTCACTCCTTCGGTGGCGAGTCCGCGTCGGTCGTCGACGAACGGTCCTGGACTTGTTCTGTTGCTGTCACGCTTTCGGTCGGTCTCTGGCGAGGACGCCGGGCCGGGCGCATGGTCGGTCCATAGGGGCCGGCCGGTCGGCCGATCTCGTCGACGTGGAGGTGCGACATGTGTTCCCACCTGTTTCCCAGCGTTTCTGCCCACGCCCGTCCCACTGCCGACGCCCACTCCGTGCACGTCGTCGCCGCCCACCCCGAACAGGGGTGGAACCTGCTGTGCGACGGCACGATCGTCTTCGACGACTCGGGCGCGCTGTTGCCGGACGGCCGGGTCGTGAGCCCGCACCGGGTGACCGTGGAGCGCCTGGCCGTGGCGGCCTGAGCCCATGGCGGGTCGCTCGCCCGGGTCAGTGCGGGGTGGACGGCGGCGCGTCCAGGACGGCGATCGCGTCGATCTCGACGAGCGCCTGTTCGTCCCACAGCCGCACGACTTCGACGACGGCCATCGCCGGATAGTCCCGGCCGGCCAAGCCTCGCCAGATGCTGCCGAGTCGGGGCGCGTGCGCGCGGTAGTCCGCGAGGTCGGTCGTGTGGACGGTGACCCGCGCCAGGTCGGCCGGAGCGCCGCCGCAGCGCCGCAGGGCCGTGAGGAGATTGCCCAGAGCCCGTTCGAACTGCTCCGGGAGTCCGTCCCCGACGATCTTCCCTTCGACGTCGAGCGCGGTCTGTCCGGCCAGGAAGACGATGCGCTCGCCGGTGGCGACGACGGCGTGCGAGAAGCCGGTGGACGGGGAGAGTTCGGACGGGTTGACGCGCTCGATGCTCACTCGTCCTCCTGATCGACGTTCACCACGGGCCCGACCTGCTCGACGGACTCGGCCCGCTGCTCGTCCTCTCCGGCCTGCCCGGACCCCTCCTCTGTGGCCAGCTCCGCGTACAACTCCCTTGCGATAATGCCTCGTTGTACTTCGCTGGCCCCCTCGTAGATGCGGGGCGCGCGCACCTCGCGGTAGAGGTGTTCGAGCAGGTGACCGCGGCGTAGTGCCCGTGCGCCGTGGAGTTGGACGGCGGCGTCGACGACATACTGCGCGGTCTCGGTGGCGAGCAGCTTGGCCATCGCGACCCGTTTGCGGACGTCCGGTTCCCCGGCGTCGTACGCGGTCGCCGCGGCGTGGACCATCAGGCGGGCGGACTCCGTGCGCAGGGCCATCTCGGCCACCTGGTGGGCGACCGTCTGAAGGTCCATCAGCTTTCCGCCGAACGCGTCTCGCCGGGCGGTGTGGGCGAGGGTGGCGTCGAGGGCGGCGTGCGCCATGCCGACGGCGAAGGCGCCGACACTGGCGCGGAACAGGTCGAGGGTGCCCATGGCGACCCGGAAGCCGCGGTCCGGCTCGCCGAGGATGTCGTCCTCGGTGACGGGGACGGCGTCGAAGCGCAGAGCGCCGATGGGGTGCGGGGAGAGCATGTCGAGGGCGGAGCCGGTGAGTCCGGGACGGTCGGCAGGAACGAGGAAGGCGGTTACACCACGGGCTCCGGCTCCTGGTGTGGTGCGGGCGAAGACCGTATAGAAATCGGCTTCTGGAGCGTTGGAGATCCAGTATTTCTCGCCGGTGAGCCGCCAGGCGCGCGCCCCGCCCTGCGCAGGGCCTCGGGTCCTGCGCCCCGCGCGGCTTCCCGTCCCGCTGGGCGCGCGAGCAGCCGCGCGGTCGCCCGGTCCGTCCCGCTCCGCGGCCAGTGAGAGGGCCGCGGCGTCCGAGCCCGCGCCCGGCTCGCTCAGGGCGAACGCGGCCACCGCGGTGCCGTCGGCGACCCGGGGCAGCCAGCGCCGTCGTTGGGCGGGGGTGCCGTGGGCGTGCACGGGATGGGCGCCGAGTCCCTGCAGCGCGAGCGCGGTCTCCGCCTCCGTGCAGGCGTGGGCGAGGGACTCGCGCATCAGGCAGAGGTCGACGGCGCCGGAGGCGAACAGTCGCGACAGCAGGCCGAGTCGCCCGAGTTCCGCGACGAGCGGCCGGTTGACGCGGCCCGGCTCGCCCTTCTCGGCCAGGGGACGCAACCGGTCGGCGGCCAGAGCGCGTAGTTCGGCGCACCAGGCGGTCTGTGCCGGTTCGAGCGAGAATGCGGGCATCGCCGGTCCCCTCTGCCGCAGCGGCTGCCGTGGCGACGTTCGTGTCCGGCCGCGCCTCGTCGGCGCCGGCCCGGTCGGCCCCGGCTCTCCCGACGGTATCGCGCACCGTTGACTGCCGTCACCAACGCGATACGCTCCTTGCGCGACCCCTCACGACGAAGTCCGCCCGGGCAGCCCGGCCGGAAGTCCATCCAGGCAAGGGGACGAACGCTGATGAACGTCTCGGCCCACGTCGACACCTTCGCGCGCGACCACCTCCCGCCGCCCGCCCACTGGCCGGAGCTGCGTTTCGAGCTGCCTGGACTGGACTACCCCGAGCGGATGAACTGCGCCGCCGAACTGCTCGATCGCACGGCCCCGGAACGGGTCGTGTTCCACACCCTGTCGGGGCCTTCCTGGACGTACGGGGAACTGCGCGCCCGGGTGGACCGGATCGCGCATGTGCTCAGCGACGACCTCGGAGTGATCCCCGGTAACCGCGTGCTGCTGCGCGGACCCACCACGCCCTGGCTCGCGGCCTGCTGGCTGGCGGTGCTGAAGGCGGGGGCGATCGCGGTGACCGTGCTGGCCCAGCAGCGGTCGCACGAGCTGCGCACCATGTGCGAGATCGCGCGGGTGGAGCACGCCCTGTGCGACGTCAGGGCCGTGGACGACCTCGCCGAGGCGGAGGCGCCCGGGCTGCGGATCACGACGTACGGCGGGGACTCCCCCGGGGATCTGCTGAACCGGCCGGCGTCGAGTGAGCCGTACCAAGCCGTCGAAACCGCTTGTGACGATGTTGCGCTGATCGCGTTCACCTCCGGGACCACCGGTCGACCGAAGGGCTGTCTGCACTTCCACCGGGATGTGCTGGCGATCGCCGACACGTTCTCGCAGCACGTGCTGAAACCGCTTCCCGAGGACGTTTTCGCGGGCAGTCCGCCGCTCGGCTTCACCTTCGGCCTCGGCGGGCTCGTCGTCTTTCCGATGCGGGCCGGCGCCAGTGCGCTGCTGCTCGAACGGGCCGGGCCCGGGCACCTGTTGCCGGCGATCGCCGAACACGGGGTCAGCGTGCTGTTCACCGCCCCCACCGCCTACCGGGCGATGCTCGACGAACTCGGCGCGCACGACGTGTCGTCACTGCGGCGCTGTGTCTCGGCCGGGGAGAACCTGCCCGCCGCCACCTGGCGGGCCTGGCACGAGCGGACCGGGCTGCGGCTGATCAACGGCATCGGCGCCACCGAGTTGCTGCACATCTTCATCTCCGCAGCCGACGACGACGTCCGGCCCGGCACGACCGGTGTCCCGGTGCCGGGCTGGCAGGCGCGTGTGCAGGACGCCGCCGGCGTGCCCGTGCCCGACGGTCGGCCGGGGCTGCTGGCGGTCCGCGGCCCGGTCGGCTGCCGCTATCTCGCCGATCCGCGGCAACAGCACTATGTGCGGGACGGCTGGAACGTCACCGGAGACACCTACGTCCGTGAGGCGGACGGCTATTTCCGGTACGTCGCCCGCGCCGACGACATGATCGTCTCGGCCGGGTACAACATCGCGGGCCCCGAGGTGGAGGAGGCGCTGCTGCGCCATCCGGACGTGGCCGAGGCGGCGGTGGTGGGACGCCCGGACGAACGCCGGGGCCAGGTGGTGGTCGCGTTCGCCGTGCTGCGCGAGGGCGCCCGGCGCGACACGGAGGCACTCCGCGCGTTCCTGAGGCAGGAGTTGGCACCGTACAAGTGTCCGCGCGCATTCGTCCTCCTGGACGCGCTACCGCGCACGGCGACCGGGAAACTGCAGAGATACCGGTTGCGCGCAAGCGGTTGCACCGATGGTGACCAGCCGTGATGCCGAAGACCTAAGATGATCAACGTGTCCGACCAGCCCGCACCTCGGTCTCTCATCGTCACGCTCTACGGCGCGTACGGACGCTTCGTCTCGGGCCCGGTGCCCGTCGCCGAGCTGATCCGGCTGCTCGCCGCGGTCGGCGTCGACGCCCCCTCCGTGCGCTCCTCGGTCTCCCGGCTGAAACGGCGCGGTCTGCTGCTGCCGGCCCGTACGGCGCAGGGCGCGGCCGGCTACGAGCTGTCGGACGAGGCGAGACAGCTGCTCGACGACGGCGACCGGCGCATCTACGCCACAGCGCCCGCCACGGACGAGGGCTGGGTGCTGGCGGTGTTCTCCGTGCCGGAGTCGGAGCGGCAGAAGCGGCATGTGCTGCGGTCGCGGCTGGCCGGGCTGGGCTTCGGCACGGCGGCGCCCGGAGTGTGGATCGCCCCGGCGCGGCTGCACGAGGAGACGCGGCACACGCTCCGGCGGCTGCGGCTGGACGCGTACGTCGACCTCTTCCGCGGCGAGCACCTCGGTTTCGCACCGACCACGGAGGCGGTCGGCCGCTGGTGGGACCTGGCGGCCATCGCCAAGGAGCACGAGGCTTTCCTCGACCGTCACGCCCGGGTGCTGCGCGCCTGGGAACGGCGGCCGGACACACCGCCGGAAGCGGCCTACCGCGACTACCTCCTCGCCCTGGACTCCTGGCGGCACCTGCCCTACGCGGATCCCGGCCTGCCCGCCCGCCTGCTGCCGCACGACTGGCCGGGGACCCGTTCGGCGGCCGTCTTCCAGGGTCTGCACGAACGGCTGCGGAACGCGGGGGCGCGATTCGTCGGGGTGTGAGCCCCGCCCACCCGGCTGTCCTACCGGCGCCGTGCGCACCGGCGGTTCCGACGGTCCGTCAGCTCTTGAGCCGCGAGCGCGGTCCGGGGGCGTCGGTACGTCCGGTGCGCGGCGGGCGGCTGCCCGCCCGGTAGGGCGCCGGCCAGGGCGCGCCCGGTCCGCTGTAGCCCTGTTCGGCAGCCGCGTGCAGGGTCCAGTTGGGGTCGTACAGGTGGGGGCGGCCCAGGGCGCAGAGGTCCGTGCGGCCGGCGAGGATGAGGGAGTTGACGTCGTCCCAGGAGGAGATCGCGCCGACCGCGATCACCGGGACGCCCACCTCGTGCCGGATGCGGTCGGCGAACGGCGTCTGGTAGGAGCGTCCGTACTCGACGCGCTCGTCGGACACCACCTGCCCGGTGGAGACGTCGATCGCGTCGGCGCCGTGGGCGGCGAAGGCGCGGGCGATCTCGACGGCGTCGTCGGCCGACGTCCCGCCCGGGGACCAGTCGGTGGCCGAGATGCGGACGGTCATCGGCCGTTCCGCAGGCCATGCCTCGCGGACCGCGTCGAAGACCTCCAGCGGGAAGCGCAGCCGCTCGGCGAGCGAGCCCCCGTAGGCGTCGGTGCGGCGGTTGGCGAGGGGGGAGAGGAACCCGGACAGCAAGTAGCCGTGGGCGCAGTGCAGTTCGAGCAGGTCGAAGCCGCAGCGGGCGGCCCGCCGGGTGGCTGCCGTGAACTGCTCGCGCAGATCGGTCAGTCGGGCGCGGCTGAGTTCGCGGGGTGTCTGGCCTCCCGGCTTGTACGGCAGCGGGGAGGCGGCGACGAGCGGCCAGTTGCCGTCGGGCAGCGGTTCGTCCATGCCCTGCCACATCGGCAGCGTCGATCCCTTGCGCCCGGAGTGGCCGAGCTGGACGCCGACGGCGGTCCCGGGCGCCCGTTGGTGCACGAAGTCGGTGATCCGTCGCCACGCCTCGGCCTGTCGGCCGGTGTAGAGGCCGGTGCAGCCGGGTGTGATGCGGCCTTGCGGGGAGACGCACACCATCTCCGTCATCAGCAGTCCCGCCCCGCCGAGGGCGCGGGCGCCGAGGTGGACGAGGTGGAAGTCGCCGGGGACGCCGTCCACCGCCGAGTACATGTCCATGGGCGAGACGACGACCCGGTTGCGCAGGGTGAGGCCGCGCAGCCGGAACGGGGTGAACATGGGCGGGGTGCCCGGTGGGCAGCCGAACTCGCGTTCCACGGCGTCGGTGAAGCGGGAGTCGCGCAGCCGCAGGTTGTCGTGGGTGACCCGGCGGCTGCGGGTGAGGAGGTTGAAGGCGAACCTGCGGGGCGGTTGGTCGAGGTGGAGGCCGATGTTCTCGAACCACTCGAGGCTGGCTCGGGCGGCGCGTTGGGCGGAGGCGACGACGGGCTTGCGCTCCGCCTCGTATGCGGTCGACGCGGCGGCCGGGTCGGGGTGTTCGTCCAGGCAGGCCGCGAGCGTCAGGGCGTCCTCGACGGCGAGCTTGGTGCCGGAGCCGATGGAGAAGTGGGCGGTGTGGGCGGCGTCGCCCAGCAGGACGAGGTTGCGGTGCGACCAGCGCTCGTTGACGACCGTGCGGAACGTCGTCCAGGCGGAGTCGTTGGAGCGCAGGGGGCGTCCGCCGAGGGCGTCGGTGAAGATCTTGGCGCAGCGTTCGACCGACTCGCGCTCGTCGAGCGTGTCGAAACCGGTTGCCCGCCATACCTCCTCGCGCATCTCCACGATCACGGTGGAGGCGTCGGGCGCGTACGGGTAGCCGTGCAGCTGGACGACGCCGTGCTCGGTCTCGGCGATCTCGAAGCGGAAGGCGTCGAAGGCGAAGTCGGCGGCGAGCCAGATGTAGCGGCAGCGGTGGCCGGTCGAGCGGGGGCGGAACGCGTGGGCGTACGCCTCACGGGTGGTGCTGTGCACGCCGTCCGCGGCGACGACGAGGTCGTACTGCGCGGACAGGGACGCGGCGTCCGGGGCCCTGGTCCGAAAGCGCAGGTCGACGCCGAGGGAGTGGCACCGTTCGTGCAGGAGGTGCAGAAGGCGCTTTCTCCCGAGGGCGGCGAATCCGTGCCCGGTGGAGGTGTGGCGGACGCCCCGGTGCACGATGTCGATGTCGTCCCAGCGGACGAGGTGCTGTCGCAGGGCGGTGTGGACGTGCGGGTCGGCGTGTTCGATGCCGCCCAGGGTTTCGTCGGAGAGGACCACTCCGAAGCCGAAGGTGTCGTCGGGGGCGTTGCGTTCCCACAGCGTCACGCGACGGGCCGGGTCGAGGCGTTTCAGCAACGCCGCCGCGTACAGTCCTCCGGGGCCGCCGCCGACGATCGCGACGCCGAGGGGCCTCTCCGCCGCCGTCATCGTCCCCTCCAGGCGGGCGGACGCTTCTCCTGGAACGCCGCGTGGAACTCGGCGTAGTCCTCGCCGTTCATCAGCAGGGCCTGGGTGGCCGCGTCCAGTTCCACCGCCGCCGCCAGCGGCATGTCGAGTTCCGCCGTGAGGAGGGCCTTCGTCTGGGCGTAGGCGAGCGCGGGGCCGTCGGCCAGCCGGCGGGCCAGCGCCCGTGCGGCCTCGTCGGCCCGTCCTTCCTCCGTCAGTTCGCTGATCAGGCCGATCCGCTCGGCCTCGGGGGCGCGGACCGGTTCGCCGAGCATGAGCAGCCGGGTGGCGTGGCCGAGACCGACGACCCGGGGCAGGAGGTAGGCGGCGCCCATGTCGCCGCCGGAGAGGCCGACGCGGGTGAAGAGGAACGCGAAGCGGGCGCCGGGGTCGGCGACCCGGAAGTCGGCGGCCAGGGCGAGGACCGCGCCGGCGCCGGCCGCCACTCCGTGCACGGCCGCGATCACCGGGAACGGGGCTTCGCGCACGGCGCGCACGACCTGGCCGGTCATCCGGTTGAAGTCGAGGAGCCGGGCGGTGTCCATGCCGAGGGTGGCGCCGATGATCTCGTCGACGTCTCCGCCGGAGCAGAAGCCGCGGCCCTCGCCGGCCAGCACCAGGGCGCGCACGGAGCGCTCCCGGGACAGTTCGGCGAGCAGGTCGCGCAGGTCGGCGTAGGCGCCGAAGGTGAGGGCGTTGAGTTTCTCGGGGCGGGCCAGGGTGACGGTGGCGATGCCGTCGGCGAGCTCGACGTGCAGATGGCGCCAGTCGGAGGTGCGGGCGGCGGAGCCGGTGAAGGGACTCATGAGGGCGGCCTCCTCGACGGTCCCTCGAAGTTATCACTGGGCTGTGACTGTCGTCAGGAGTACGCGATAGACCGGATGGGCAGAATCGCCGTGTCACCGCACGGCATGCCCCCGTCACACACGTCACCGGTCGTCGATAACGCGGTAACAACGGGATCAGGCGCGCGAGGACGGACGTTGTCCCGGGTAAGCCGACCGGCAAGGGGGCCGGAGGTTCCCTGCGACGCCCGCCGAGCGCTTCCGCCGGCGGCCGCCGTACCATTCCTGAAGCCGAAGGCAGGACCCTCCGATGTCGATCACGGGAACCTGCGCCACGAACGGACTCGCCTTGCACGAACCCCCCTCCGACGCAGCCGCCTCCTGGCGGATCGCGCTGCCGCACTCCGCCGCGGCCGTGCCGGTGGCCCGTGCCCTGGTCCGTACCGCGCTGGCCGAGCTGCAGCACGGCGCCGACAGCGACACCGCGGAACTGCTCACCGCCGAGCTGGTGGCCAACGCCGTGGAGCACACCGCGGGGGACACGCCGATAGAGTTGGTGGTGGAGCTGCGGCCGTCCGGCTGCCAGATCGAGGTGCACGACCCCGACCCCTCGGCGCCCGGCGACCTCACCCGTCCGTCCGGCGAGGAGCCCGACCCCTGGCAGGAGCACGGGCGGGGGCTGCTGCTGATCCGCGCCCTCAGCTCGTCCTGCGGGCACCGGCCCACCGAACAGGGCAAGGCCGTGTGGTTCCGGCTCACCGCGGTCCCGCCACAGCGCGGTCCGCGCCCGGCGTGACCGTTTCGCGGGTCGCCCGGCGGGGGCGCGAGGCGTGACGCCGGGCCGGCATCGGGCACGCGCCGGCGGGGGCGCGCCTTCGGGGGGCGTGGCTTGTCGGACGGCACGGTCTCGACGGGAGCGCACGGCCTCGGCCGGACGCTGCACGGGCCGGGCCGGGGCGGGCCGGACGGCGTGGTCCCGGCCGGCCGACGGGCGGCCGAGGGCCGTCCGGACGCCTCAGGCGAGGGTGGCGACCAGTACGGCCTTGATGGTGTGCAGCCGGTTCTCCGCCTCGTCGAAGACGACGGAGTGGGCGGACTCGAACACCTCGTCCGTGACCTCCAGGCAGTCCAGGCCGTGGCTCTCGTGGATCTCACGGCCGACCTTGGTGCCGAGGTCGTGGAAGGCCGGGAGGCAGTGCAGGAACTTGACGTCGGGGTTGCGGGTGGCGCGCAGGACGTCCATGGTCACCGCGTACGGGCCGAGGGCCTCGATCCGCTCGTCCCAGACCTCCTTGGGCTCCCCCATGGACACCCAGACGTCGGTCGCGACGAAGTCGGCGCCGGCGACGCCCTCGGCCAGTTCCTCGGTGAGGGTGACGCGGGCGCCGCTCGTGCGGGCGAGCTCGCGCGCGCGGTCGACGATCTCCGGGGCGGGCCAGTAGCTCTTCGGGGCGACGATCCGCACGTCCATGCCGAGGAGGGCGCCGGTGACCAGGTAGGAGTTCCCCATGTTGAAGCGCGCGTCGCCGAGGTAGGCGAAGGCGATCTCGTCCAGGGGCTTGACGCTGTGCTCGGTCATCGTGAGCACGTCGGCGAGCATCTGGGTGGGGTGCCAGTCGTCGGTGAGGCCGTTGTAGACGGGGACGCCGGCGTGGGCGGCCAGCTCCTCGACCTTGTGCTGGCTGTCGCCGCGGTACTCGATGGCGTCGTACATCCGGCCCAGGACGCGCGCGGTGTCCTTCACCGACTCCTTGTGGCCGATCTGCGAGCCGGAGGGATCGAGGTAGGTGGTCGACGCGCCCTGGTCGGCGGCGGCGACCTCGAACGCGCAGCGGGTGCGCGTGGAGGTCTTCTCGAAGATCAGCGCGATGTTCTTCCCGAGCAGCCGCCGGCTCTCGGTCCCGGCCTTCTTGGCGGCCTTCAGCTCGGCGGCCAGGGCGATCAGACCACGGAACTCCTCCTCGGTGAAGTCCAGCTCCTTGAGGAAGTGGCGGCCGGCGAGGGCGGTCGGGACTGTCGCCATGGGGGTCGCTCCAGAGGTGCGGTGAAAACTGTCGTGAACGGTTGCTGCAATGACACGCCCCGGAAGTCTATACGACCATCGACATTTTTATACAGACAGCTGTGCCTCTATACGGCACTCCGTTCGACCGGACAGCTCATGCACCGCGGCCCTCCCCTGCCCCGGCCCAGTTCGCCGCCCGGGATCTCGATCACTTCGATGCCCTGTTTGCGCAGATGCGTGTTGGTGGTGACGTTGCGTTCGTAGGCGACGACGACGCCCGGTTCGACGGCGAGGACGTTGCAGCCGTCGTCCCACTGCTCGCGCTCGGCCGCGTGGACGTCCTGGGTGGCGGTGAGCACGCGGATCTCGCTCAGGCCGAGGGCGGCGGCGATGGCGCGGTGCATGTGCTCCGGCGGATGGTCGGTGACCTTCAGCTCCTTCTCGCCGACGCCGGGCTCGATGGTGTACGAGCGGAGCATGCCGAGGCCCGCGTACTGGGTGAAGGTGCCGCCGTCGACCATCGTCATCACGGTGTCGAGATGCATGAACGCACGCCGCTTGGGCATGTCGAGGGCCACGATGGTCTGGGCGGAGCCGGCGGCGAACAGCTTGTGGGCGAGCATCTCGACGGCCTGCGGGGTGGTGCGCTCGCTCATGCCGATCAGCACGGCGCCGTTGCCGATGACGAGGACGTCGCCGCCCTCGATGGTGGACGGATAGTCGGCCTGCCCCTCGGACCAGACGCGGAACGTCTCCCCGTGGAACAGCGGATGATGCCGGTAGATCGCCTCGAAGTGGACCGTCTCGCGCTGTCTGGCCGGCCAGCGCATGGCGTTGATGGCGACGCCGTCGTAGATCCAGGCGGAGGTGTCCCGGGTGAAGAGGTGATTGGGAAGCGGGTCGAGGAGGAAGTCGTCGAGTTCCATGACGTGGAAGCGCACGGAGACAGGTTCGGGATGCGCTTGCAGAAACTCCCGCTTGGTCATGCCGCCGACGAGCGCCTCGGCCAGTTCGAGGGCCGGGAGGGTGTCGAATGCCGAGCGAAGGTGGTCGGTGGCGAGCACCCCGTACTCCTTCTCGTCGAAAACGCGGTCCAGGACGAGCGCTCGGGCCGCCGGGATCTCCAGGGCCTCGGTGAGCAGGTCACCGAAGAGGTGGACGGCGACCCCGCGGTCGCGCAGCACATCGGCGAACCCGTCATGCTCGGCGCGCGCCCTGCGCACCCAGAGCACGTCGTCGAAGAGAAGGGCGTCCTTGTTGCTGGGGGTGAGCCTTTTGAGCTCGAGATCGGGCCGGTGCAGGATGACGCGGCGCAGCCGCCCGGCCTCGGAGTCGACGTGGAATCCCATGACTCCATCCTGACCACCGACGACCGCCTTCACCCCCCGCTCGGCCTTCTTGGATCGTTTCGGTGCGCGCTGGCCGCGCGTTTCGTTCTCGTCCCCTTGACGACAAGGGGAGGCGTGACTATCGTTTTCTTATCGTCGCAATGACGAAAAAGGAACGAGGGGGGTCTCTCATGGCCGACATCACCCGGCGCCTCGGCTGGCGCCACCTGCGGGGCGCTCCGACGGCCCACGTGCGCCACCACCGCTCCGGCGAGCTGGCCCACGACGGGCCGGGACTCAGCTTCTGGTTCCGCTCGCTGAGCGCCGCCCTCTCCGAAGTGCCGGTGGACGACCGCGAGTTGGCGATGACCTTCCATGCCCGCACGGTCGACTTCCAGGACGTCACGGTGCAGGCGACGGTGACCTACCGGATCAGCGACCCGGCCCTGGCCGCCGCCCGCCTCGACTTCTCCATCGACCCGGACACCGGCATCTGGCGCGGCGCGCCCCTGGAACAGCTCGGGACCCTGTTGACGGAGACGGCACAGCAGCACGCGCTGGACGTCCTGGCCCGCACCTCGCTGTCGTCGGCGCTGGTGGACGGGGTGACGGCGGTGCGCGAGCGGGTCGCGGCGGGACTGGCGGCGGAACCGCGCCTGCCGGCCACCGGTATCGAGATTGTGGCCGTCCGGGTCGTCGCGCTGCGTCCGGAGCCCGAGGTGGAGCGGGCGCTGCGCACCCCGGCGCGCGAACAGATCCAGCAGGAGGCCGACCGGGCCACGTACGAGCGGCGGGCGGTGGCCGTCGAGCGGGAGCGGACGATCGCCGAGAACGAACTGGCCAGCCAGATCGAACTGGCCCGCCGTGAGGAGCAGTTGGTCGAGCAGCGGGGTACGAACACCCGCCGTGAGGCGGAGGAGAACGCGGCCGCGGACAAGGTGCGCGCGGAGGCGGAGGCGACGCGGTCCGTGCGGATGGCGGAGGCGGAGGCCGCGCGGTCGGTGAAGCTGACCGAGGCCGAGGCCGCCCGGCAGGTGCGGCTGGCGGACGCCGAGGCCCAGCGCACCGAGCGGCTCGCCCAGGCGGAGGCGGCGCGCACGGTCCGGCTCGCCCGTGCCGAGGCGGAGGCGGCGCGCGAGGTCGGCGAAGCACGGGCCCAGGCGCAGGCGGCCTGGCTGCGGGTGCACGGGGACGTCGAGGTGGCCACCCTGCACGCACTCACCGGGACACGGCTCGCGGAGAACCTGCCGCACATCGACAGCGTCACGATCTCACCGGACGTGCTGACCGGACTGCTGTCGAGGCTCGGCGCGGGGGAACGGGAATGAGTCTGGCCCCGCGAGCCGTGCTGGTCCACCGCACCACGGAGTACGAGGAGTTGGTGGCCCGGCACGGCACGCACGGCCAGGCCGCCTTTTTCCTCGCCTCGCGGGGCCGGGACATCGAGGAGGTCGCCGAGCGTCACCGTCGCACGAGACGCGCACTGGCGGAGGTGACCGCTGCCATTCCCCTGACGTGGCGCCAGTCGCGCGTCGAGCGAGCCGACTTGGACCGCTTCCTGTTCGCGCCGGAGGACGTGGTGGTGGTCGTCGGGCAGGACGGGCTGGTGGCGAACGTCGCCAAGTACCTGGCCGGACAGCCGGTGGTGGGCATCGACGCGGACCCGGGCCGCAATCCGGGCGTCCTGGTCCGCCACCGGCCCGCGGACGCGCCGGCGCTCCTGCCCGGCGCGCTCGCGGCCGGCACCGGCACGACCGAGCTGACGATGGTCGAGGCCGTCGCCGACGACACCCAGCGCCTGGTGGCCCTCAACGAGATCTATCTCGGCGCCGCCGGTCACCAGACCGCCCGCTACCGCCTGGGCCTCGACGACGACGGGGGTGCCGTCGAGGCCCAGGCCTCCTCCGGGGTGCTGGTGGGCACGGGCACGGGGGCGACCGGCTGGATCCGGTCGGTGTGGCATGAGCGAGGCGGCGGACGGACCGACGGCGAGCTGCGGCTGCCGGCGCCGACCGAGGAGCGGCTGGTGTGGTTCGTCCGGGAGGCGTGGCCGTCCCCCGCCACCGGAACGTCGCTGGTGGCGGGCGAACTCGCGGCCGGCCGCCGCCTGACCCTCACCGTCGAGTCCGAGCGCCTCATCGCCTTCGGCGACGGCATCGAGAGCGACGCGGTGGAGCTGACCTGGGGCCAGCGGGTGCGCGTGGGGGCGTGCGAGGAGCGGCTGCGGCTGGTGGGGTGAGGGCGGGGAGGGGCTGCTGCATGGTGCGGCTGCGGGCGGGCGGGCCCGCGGTAAGCGGTTACCGCTGCGGGCGACCGGTAATCGCTTGCCGCTGACAGGGTGACGGCCGGGATCGGTTGCCGCTCGTGCGCCGAAGTGAGCGGTTGCCGCTGCTGTACGACCGGTAACCGTTACCGCTGACAGGGGGGTGCGGCCGGGATCGGCTGCCGCTCGTGCGCCGAAGGTGAGCGGTTGCCGCTGCGGGCGAGCGGCAACCGGTTCCCGTCGGTGGGGTGACCGGCCAGGAGCGACTGCCGCTGGTGCGCTCGCGGCAAACGGTTGCCGCTGCAGCAGGTCCGGTAACCGGTTACCGCCGACGGGAGGAGGGCCGGAATCGGGTGCCGCTGCTGCGGCGGCGGTAATCGGTTGCTGCTGTACGACCGGTAACCGTTACCGCTGACGGGGTGAGGGTCAGGAGCGACCACCGCTGGTTCGCCAGCGGCAAGCGGTTCCCCTGTTGTACGACCGGTAACCGGTTACCGCCGACGGGGAAGGACTGCGTGCTGCGCCCGGTGCGCGCTGTCGGCGCGGACCGGGCGCGGGCCTCAGAGTCGCGGGTCCACCGGCTCCGATTCCAGGGCCAGGACGCCGAACACCGCCTCGTGGACGCGCCAGAGGGGCTCGCCCTCCGCGAGGCGGGCCAGGGCCTCCAGGCCGAGGGCGTACTCGCGGATCGCCAGCGACCGCTTGTGGTTGAGGGAGCGGCCGCGCAGCCGGGTCAGGTTGTCGGGACGGGTGTACTCCGGACCGTAGATGATCCTGAGGTACTCCCGGCCCCGGCACTTGATGCCGGGCTGGACCAGGCGTCCGCCCTCGCCGCGGACCAGGGCGCCCAGCGGCTTGACGACCATGCCCTCGCCGCCGCGGCCCGTCATCTCCAGCCACCAGTCGACGCCGGCCCGGACCGACTCGGCGTCGGCCGTGTCGACGTACAGGCGCCGGGTGGTCTGCAGCAGGCCCGTGTTGTCGTGTTCCACCAGCCGGTCGAGGAGCGACAGCTGCTCGTCGTGCGGGAGGTCCGCGAGGCTGCGGCCCTGCGCGGCGAGGATCTGGAACGGGGCCAGCCGGACGCCGTCCAGGCCGTCGGTCGTCCAGCAGTAACGGCGGTACGCCTCGGTGAAGGCCGCCGCGTCCGAGGCGCGTTCCCGCTGGCGGGCGAGCAGGCCGGCGACGTCGACGCCCCGGGCCGCGGCGCCCTCCAGGGCGGACAGCGCACCCGGGAAGACGGCGCCGGACGCGGCGCCCACGGCCGCGTACTGGGAGCGCAGCAGGCCCGACGCCTTCAGGGACCACGGCATCAGCTCGGCGTCCAGCAGCAGCCAGTCGGTGTCCAGCTCCGACCACAGGCCGGACTCGTCCACCGCCGTGCGCACCCGGCCGAGGATCTCCTCGCTCACCGTCTCGTCGTCGAAGAACGGCCGGCCCGTGCGGGTGTACAGGGAGCCGGTGCTGCCGTCCGCTCCGAAACGCTTACCCGCTGTTTCCGCGTCGCGGCAGACCAGGACCACCGCCCGCGAGCCCATGTGCTTCTCCTCGCACACGACTCGTGCGACGCCGTCGCGGGCGTACTGCGCGAACGCCTCTGCCGGGTGCTCCAGGTAGCCGTCCACGTGGCTGGTCGCCGTGGGGGCCATCGTCGGCGGGAGGTACGGCAGCAGGCGCGGGTCGACCGCGAAGCGGCTCATCACCTCCAGGGCCGCCGCCGCGTTCTCCTCCCGGATGGAAACACGGTTCTGTCCTTCGTAACGGGTTTCCACGATGCGTCGGCCGTGGACGTCCGCCAGGTCCAGCGGACGGCCGTCGTGTCCGCCGGGCGCCTCGGAGCGCAGCGGTTTCGTCGGCTCGTACCAGACCTGCTCCGCCGGTACGTCGACCAGCTCGCGTTCCGGCCAGCGCAGCGCGGTGAGCTTGCCGCCGAAGACGGCGCCGGTGTCCAGGCAGATGGTGTTGTTCAGCCAGGTCGCCTCCGGGACGGGCGTGTGGCCGTAGACGACGGCCGCGCGGCCCCGGTAGTCCTCCGCCCACGGGTAGCGCACCGGCAGGCCGAACTCGTCGGTCTCCCCGGTGGTGTCGCCGTAGAGGGCGTGCGAGCGGACGCGGCCGGAGGTGCGGCCGTGGTACTTCTCGGGCAGTCCGGCGTGGCAGACCACCAGTCTGCCGCCGTCGAGGACGTAATGGCTGACCAGTTTGTCGATGAACTCGCGTACCTCGGCGCGGAACTCGTCGCTTTCCCCCTCCATCTGCTCGATGGTCTCGGCGAGCCCGTGTGTGTGCTGGACGTTGCGGCCCTTGAGATACCGGCCGTACTTGTTCTCGTGGTTGCCGGGAACGCACAGGGCGTCGCCGGACGCGACCATCGACATCACGCGGCGCAGCACCCCGGGGCTGTCCGGGCCCCGGTCGACCAGGTCGCCGACGAAGACGGCTTGACGTCCTTCGGGGTGGACACCGTCCACGTAGCCCAACTTGCCCAGCAGCGCCTCCAGTTCGGTGGAACAGCCGTGGATGTCACCGATGACGTCGAAGGGGCCGGTGAGGTGGGTCAGGTCGTTGTAGCGCTTCTCGGTGACGACCGAGGCGTTCTCGACGTCCTCGACGCCGCGCAGGACGTGCACCTTGCGGAAGCCCTCGCGCTCCAGCCCGCGCAGCGAGCGGCGCAGTTCGCGGATGTGGCGCTGGATGACCCGGCGGGGCAGGTCGGCGCGGTCGGTACGCGCCGCGTTGCGTTCGGCGCACACCTCCTCCGGCACGTCCAGGACGATGGCGATGGGCAGCACGTCGTGCTGCTTGGCCAGCTCGATCAGCTGACGGCGGGCGTCCGGCTGCACGCTGGTGGCGTCGACCACCGTGCGACGGCCGGCCGCGAGCCGCTTGCCGGCGATGTAGTGCAGGACGTCGAAGGCGTCCCTGGTCGCGCTCTGGTCGTTCTCGTCGTCGGAGACCAGGCCTCGGCAGAAGTCCGAGGAGATGACCTCGGTGGGCTTGAAGTGGCGGTGGGCGAAAGTGGACTTGCCGGATCCGGACGCGCCGACGAGGACGACGAGGGAGAGGTCGGTGACGGGCAGGACGCGGCCCGGCTTCGCGGGGACCTGGGTTCCGGTCATGCGGCCGTCGCCTCCTTCTCGTTCACGTTCTTCTCGTTCATGTTCGTCTCGTTCATGTTCTTGGCGTTCGCGTTGTTCGCGTTGTTCGCGTTGTTCGCGTTGTCGGCGTTCGCGTTCTCGGCGTTCGCGTTGTCGCCGGTCGCGTGCTTCTCGTCGCCGGCGTGTCCGTGTTCGGCGGTCGCGTGCTTGCCGCCGGTGGGACTCATCTCGAAGACGGCCATCTGGGTGGGCGGGCCGACCTCGGGGTCGTCGGGGCCCACGGGCACGAACGCGACGTCGTAGCCGTGCCGTTCGGCGACCGCGGCCGCCCAGGCGCGGAACTCCTGCCGGGTCCACTCGAAGCGGTGGTCGCCGTGCCGGACGTGACCGGCCGGGAGGCTCTCCCAGCGGACGTTGTACTCGACGTTCGGGGTGGTGACCAGGACCGTGCGCGGACGGGCGGAGCCGAACACCGCGTACTCCAGCGCGGGCAGCCGGGGCAGGTCGAGGTGCTCGATCACCTCGCTGAGCACGGCCGCGTCATAGCCCTTGAGCCGGGTGTCGGTGTACGCCAGCGAGCCTTGCAGAAGCTGGACGCGGCAGGCCTGCCGCTCCCCCATACGGTCCAGCTTGAGCCGGCGCGAGGCGAGGGTGAGCGCGCGCATCGAGACGTCCACGCCGACGATCTCGGTGAAGCGCGGGTTCTGCAGCAGCGCCTGCACCAACTGGCCCTGGCCGCAGCCGAGGTCGAGGACCCGGGCGGCGCCCGTCCGGGTCAGCGCGGTGATGACGGCCTCGCGGCGCTGCACGGCCAGCGGGGTCGGCTTCTCCTCCGTCTCGGCCTCCGCCCCGACCGCGTTGTCGATGTCCTCGACCTCGCTGTCGTCGGTCTCGGCGAGCCGGACGAGTTCCAGCCGTTCCATCGCCTGCCGGGTCAGCGACCAGCGGCGGGACAGGAACCGGCTGGTGATGAGCTTCTGTTCGGGATGGTCGGGCAGCCAGCCGGCACCGGCGCGCAGCAGTTTGTCGACCTCGTCGGGCGACACCCAGTAGTGCTTGGCGTCGTCGAGCACCGGGAGCAGGACGTACAGGTGCCGCAGCGTCTCGGCGACGGTGAGCGTGTCCGATTCCAGGACGAGGCTCACGTACCGCGAGGCGCCCCACTGCGGGAACCGCGCGTCGAGGGCCACCGGTCGGGCGCTCACCCGCCAGCCGAGCGGCTCGAAGAGGGCGCGGACCAGGCCGGGGCCGCCGCGGGCCGGCAGCGCGGGTATCTCGACGCGCAACTGCCTTTCCTGGCCCGGCAGTTCGGGTTTCGCGGCGCACATGCCGCGCATCGCGCTGGAGAACACCCCGCTCAACGCGACCGCGAGCAGCGAGGAGGCCGCGTAGGGGCGGTCGTTGACGTACTGGGCGAGGGCCGCGTCCGGGGCGCCGCCGCGGCCCTTGCCCTTGCCGCGCCGGACCAGCGCCACGGCGTCCACCTCCAACAGCAGCGCCGCCGTGCAGCGCTCGGCGTCGGCCTCGGGGTAGAAGACGTGAGCCGTGCCGTAGGAGGTGGAGAACGCCTGCGATTTATCGGGATGCTTGTGCAGCAGGTAGCCCAGGTCGGTCGCGGGGCGTTCGGGGGTGCCTGTGGTGCCGAGGGTCAGGAACACGGTGGGCGCCTTGGAGAGGTGGGATGGGAACGGGAGCGCCGACAGCGCGCTCGCGCGCCTGCACAACGTACCGAGGACCAGGGGGCGTCGGCACCCGGAATTTCGGTGCCCGGGCCGACCGTACGACCTGGTCAGATGCAGGATACGGGTGCTGCCGGGCGTCGGGTGGGGAGCGGGCCGGACGACCGGGCGGAAGGGGGCGGGGCCGGACGGCTCATGGACTGGGCGGACCTGTCAGGGGGAGCCGGCTCCACGTGCCCCCGGTTGCTCCCCCGCCGTGCGCCACGCGCTGACCCCGAGCTTTCCGGTCGTGCCGAGATCGAGGTGCGGGGTGATCATCACCGGCGCGGCGCCGGGTCTGGCGCGCACCCTGACGTACGGGACGTCGACGGCCGTGCCGAAGCCGGTGGTGTTGCGCCACATCAGGTCGGCGCTCGCGCGCTCGCCGGGCTTGAGGGTCACGGTCCGGGGCGGGTCGTCGAACCCGGTGACGGTGGCGATGCCTCCGCCTCCCCGCAGGATCCTGACGCCGTCGACAGGTTGCCGGTCTTCGTCCAGCAGGCTCACCTCCGGGTAGCCGTTCACCGTGTAGTCACGCTCGCCGCAGTTCTCCAGGAGCAGTCCCACCACGCGTAGCCCCATGGCGGAGTCGCCCTCGTCGGCCGTGACGCGGATCCCGGAGGGCGGGCAGGTGTCGGCTTCGGCCGGCGCCTCGCCCGCGGGAACCTTGGTCACCTCGGCGACCTTCGCTCTCGTCACCTGAGGCGCTCCGGGCGGAAGCGACCCCAGCCGTACGCTTCCGCGGACCGTCTCGCCCGGCCCGACGGAGCGGACGGTGACCTTCTGGTTGCTCACGGCCTCGCCCCCGCTCGTCGTGAAGCCGAAGAGGACGGTGTAGGTCAGCGCTTCGGTGCCGGAGTTGGTGACCTCGTAGGCCGCCGAGACGCCGGAGTCCGCCGACGGCCCGGTGGGAAGAGGTTCGGCCTCGACGACGCCGTCCCTCGTAACGCCGTCCGCGGCGCTGGGGCTCGCGGAGGGGGAGGCGGAGGACGGGATGGTCACCGAGGTGATCCGCACCCCGTCCACCGCGGGCTCGGTGACGGCGGCCCGCGACGTCGGGCCGCGCGCGCCGACACCGCCGTCATGCGTGCCGGCGCGTTCCGATCCGCACGCCGTGAGCAGCAGCGTGGCGGCGAGGGCCGCGAGGAGGAGGGTGGTCGGGCGCATCGGCCCACCTCATCAGGGCCCTGCCCGCACGACTGTGACGGAAGCCATGCTTCCGGTCACAGCCGTGTCACAGATGACCGTCGCCGCGCGTGCCCGCCGACGGCCGCGGCGGCCGTGTCCGCCCTGCTAAGCCAGCTGCGCCTGGACCTGGGCGGAGATGAGCTCCAGGTGGTCCAGGTCGTGCAGGTCGAGGATCTGGAGGTAGAGCCGTTCGGCGCCGGTCTCGGCGTAGCGGCCGATCTTGTCGACGACCTCGGCGGGGGAGCCGGCCAGCCCGTTGGTCTTCAGCTCGTCGACCTCGCGGCCGATCGCGGCGGCGCGCCGGGCGAGCTCCTGGTCGTCCTTGCCGACGCAGACGACGAGGGCGTTGGAGAAGGTGATCGCGTCGGCCTCGCGGCCGATCTCCGCCGCAACGTCGCGCACCCGGGCGAACTGGCGCTCGCAGTCCTCGACCGAGCCGAACGGCATGTTGAACTCGTCGGCGAACCGGGCGGCCAGTCGCGGCGTGCGGGTCGCGCCCGTGCCGCCGATCAGGACCGGGATCTTGCCCTGGACGGGCTTGGGCAGCGCGGGCGAGTCGGTGAGCTCGTAGTACGACCCGCGGAAGTCGAAGGTCTTGCCGGGCTCGGTGGCCCACAGACCGGTGACGATCTCCAGCTGCTCCTCCAGCCGGCCGATCTTCTCCTTCGGGAAGGGGATGCCGTACGCCTTGTGCTCCTCCTCGTACCAGCCCGCGCCCAGGCCCAGTTCCACCCGGCCGCCGGACATCTGGTCCACCTGGGCGACCTGGATGGCGAGGACGCCGGGCAGCCGGAAGGTGCCGGCGGTCATGAGCGTGCCGAGGCGGATGCGCTGGGTCTCGCGGGCGAGGCCGGCGAGCGTGATCCAGGCGTCCGTGGGACCCGGGAGGCCGCTCACGTCGCCCATCTTCAGATAGTGGTCGGACCGGAAGAAGGCATCGAACCCGAGGTCCTCGGTGGCCTTCGCCACGGTGAGGAGGGTGTCGTAGGTCGCCCCCTGCTGGGGCTCGGTGAAGATTCGAAGGTCCATGTCCCCATCCTGCACGCCGGCCGGTCCGTCGCCCCCACCGGTCCCTCGCCCTTCGCGTGCCCGCGGGCGGGTAAAAAGGCGCGTGCCCCGCGTGGGGGGTTGTCCGGGCCGGTGACCCGCCTTCCTGGTGATCGTTTGTCCGGGCGGAGCCGGACCGCCCGGCGTCCGTTTCCCGGCAGCTCGACGCGGGGGCGTCACCCGCATCCGCGCTCCTCTCGGGGAGGCCCCCGGGGGCCGAGGAGGCCGTCATGCCGGAAGAGACCGTGCCACCGCAGCGCGGAGCGGCGGCGTTGGCCCCGCCGAAGGGGTTGCTGCAGCGGATGGAGGAGTTGATGGCGGCCTTGAACGCGGACCTGTGCGCGTTGGACGCGGACCTGTGCGCGTTGGACGCGGACCTGTGCGCGTTGGACGCGGATCTGCAGCCGACCGGAGCGGCTGACGGCGGGCGACGGGCCACGGGCCACGGGCGACGGGCGACGGGCGACGAGCGACGAGCGACGAGGGCACGGTGGGCTGAGCGCCCCGCGCATCTCTGCGGTCATCTCCCGGTCATCTCTCCGGCAGCGCGCCCTCTCTCTCCTCCCGCTCCTCCCTCGCGGCCAGTTTGCGCAGCATCTCCAGGACGCGGTCCCGGGATTCGTCCGCCGCGTCGATCGCCTCCACGCACTGCCAGTACGTGGCCTGGTCGTCCATCGAGCTCGCCAGGCCGACCAGGGCGATGCCGACCTCTGCGAGCAGGCCGCCCAGGTCGAGCAGAGCCTGGCGGGCGTCGTCCAGTTCGGTGAGCCGGGCGGCCAGCAGGTCCCCCGGGTCGAGGTCCGGCGAGCCCAGCACACCGCACCCCCTGCCCGCCAGTTCCGTCAGTCCCAGTGCCTCGCCCCGCAGTTCGGGCGGGCCCGAGACGGCGAGGCGGCTGCCGATCGCCTGCGCCAGGGCCTGCGCCTGCCAGACCTCCGTGAGAATCTCCGCGCGTCCGCCGCTGTCGGCGAGCGCGCGCCTGCTCGTCCAGATGAGCCGCACCGCGTCCATGCGCCGCCCCCGTCTGCCCCGACGTGCCGTCGGCACGTCTGCCCGAACATTGACTGTTCACTACCCAGAGTGAAGGCCTGTGGGGCGAAAAGCCAGAGGTGGACCGAAATCTGTGGACAACAAATCGATTTCGGTCCTCTCTTCGACTCCGGAGAGTGAAAACGGATCGAGTGGCTCCCATTCAGTGATCACCCCGGTGGACCCCCTACCGAGAACGTCCTACCGAGAAGGCCTTACCGAGAACGTCCCACCGAGGCGATCAGGGGGCCGGGAACCGTAGTTCGTTGCGGTCGATCTTCGCGGCCAGCGCCGTCAGCGGATCGACGCCGAGCACCTCGCACAGTTGGAGCAGGTAGGCGAGCACGTCGGCGACCTCGTCGGTCACCCGGTGCGCGGTGTCCGGGTCGTCCATCACCCGCGCCGACTCCTCCGGCGTCAGCCACTGGAAGATCTCGACCAGTTCGGACGCCTCCACGCTCAGCGCCGCGACCAGGTTCTTGGGGGTGTGGAAGGGCTGCCAGTTCCGCGCGGCCGCGAACTCGGCCAGTCTGCGCTGCAGTTTCGCCACATCGAGGTGTTGTTCCGTCACGCACCCAGGTCTACCACCGTCACTCCGTCCGTCCGGGCGGCCCGGGTTCCGTCGCTGACCGCGCCGACGCAGCGGATGTGTCCGCGCTCCGCCATCCGCACGGCCAGCCGCAGCAGCTCGGCGCACTGGCGTTCGTCGAGTCCGCGGTCGAGGCCGTCGGCGAGCAGGGTGAGCGTCTGCATCGCGGCCGGTACCTCACCGGCCGGGTCCACGTCCAGGACGCCCGGGCCGGTGAGCAGCACCAGCGCGAGGGCGAGGTAGCGCAGCTCGCCGTATCCCAGCCGGGCGAGCTCCGTGCGGGCGCCGTCGGCGCGGTCGAGCAGCGCCCGGACCGTGCCGTCGGCGAGCGGCTCGGCGCGCAGGTCCACGACCGGCTCGGTGGACCCGGCGGACAGCGCGGCCACCAGGTGCGCGTGCCGTCGGCCGCACTCCTCCCGGGTGCGCCACAGGACGTCGGCGAGGTTGTCGCAACCGGTGAGCAGTCGGCCGGTGCCGGTGGGCACTGGCGCGCCCATCCAGTCGGGCTGGGGATCGCAGGCGAACACCGACCGCAGCGCGACCACCATCTGCTCGGCCGCCGCCAGCACCTGCCGCTGTCCGTCGGTCTTGCCGGCCACGCGCAGCGGCAGCAGCGCGGTGCCGAGCCGGTCGTCCGGCAAGGGGGCGCGCGTCACCGGCGCGGAGCCGCCGGTGTGCCAGGCGGCCTGGACCGTGCGCCGGCCGGGGTCGCGCAGGGCCGTCTCCAGCAGGACCACGCCTCCGGCGCTCAACCGCTCCCCGACGATGCGCAGTTCGGGTTCGGCCTGCACGGCGACGTCCAACCGGACCGGGCCGCCGGGCCCGTCGGCCGTGCACCCGATGCGAAATCCGCGGCGGCGCTGGGAGTCGGGCCGCGCGCTCTGCGGCACGCACGCGACCGGATCGGGGAACACCTCGCCCAGCAGGGCCCCGCCGCCGAGCCGGGCCAGCGCCTCGTAGGCCCGCAGGGCACTGCTCTTGCCGCTCCCGCTGGGCCCGACGAAGAGAGTGACGGCGCCCAGCGAGAAGCGGGCCCGCCGGTGCCCCGCGAACGCCGACAGCCGCAACTCCGTGACACACGGCCGCACATACCGGGCGGGGGCGGGGGTGGGGGTCGTGCGAGAGCCCTCGTGAACGATGGACCGCTTCCCCGCCATGGACGCGCGAGAGCCCTCGTGAACGGTGGACCGCTCCCCCGCCATGGACGAAACCTGCACGGGCACGATGGGCAAGCCTCCCCCGGACGCGGCGCGGGCCGACGGACCGGCCAGAGGATCCGCCGACGGGTCGGCTGACGGGTCGGCTGACGAAAGGGAGTCGGGCGACGGGCCGACCGGGTGGGAGGAGTCGGACGGCGGTGCGGTGTCCGGCGGTGACACGGCTGGAGCGAGCGGCGGAAGGGGGTACTGCCGGAGGACGGCCGTCGAGCGGGCAGGGTCCGGAGGCGCGGCGCGCGGTGCCTCCGGGTGCGGACCGGGCCCGGGCACGACGCGGGGGTCGGCTCCGCACGAGGCGCATCGCCCTGGGGAGGGCGGCGCGTGCTCGACCGTGGCCGCGCCGGGGACGCCTCCGGGCAGGAGTCCTCGACCCCCGGCCGGAGGCGCCTGCGCGGGCACCGTGGGCGGGGCGTGACCGGACGGCGGGCCGTCGGACGCGCAGGGAGACGGGGATGGGGACGGGGATGGGGACGGGAGCGCGGAAGAGGGCGGCGGAAAGGGGGCGGAGGGGGAGGGCAGGGGCGGCGGAGACGGCAGGGGCGGCGGGGGCTGCGGGGGCGGCGGCGGAGAGGGCATATGCGGACGGTAGGACTCCGCCGCCGGGCGAACCGTTCCGCCCGGGCAAGCTTCCTACGATCGGGCGACCGTGAGGGCCTCGCCGAGCCGACCGCGCCCCCGCCACCGGGCTCGTCCGGCCGCCGCTTCGCCCGGCCGCAGCTTCATCCGACGGCGAAGGTTGTGCGCCGGGGCGGAAGACTGCTCGACGCGGTCGCCGTCCGTGTCTCACACGGGCCGGGGCCGGCCTGCCGAACGCCTGGGGCTCACCTGCCCGGGCCATAGATACCCAGCCCCCGACGCCCCGATCCCGGACGACTGGTCGGTCCCGGATGCCCGTGCCTCAGATGCCCGGCGCTCCCGCTCCCTCCATGAGTCCGCTCACCTCGGTGCCCGGCGGGGTGAGCAGGAAGACGTTGCGGTCGACCCGGTGCATCCCGCTGGCCAGGCCGAAGACGACTCCGGTGGAGAAGTCCAGGACGCGCTTGGCGGTGTCGGTCTCCGCGCCCGTCAGATCGAGCAGCACCGGGATGCCCGCCATCAGCGTCTCGGCGACCTCGCGGGCGTCCGCGAAGACGTTGACCCGCAGCACCACGAAGCGACGCCTGGTCTCCGTCTCGGCGTCCGGGAGCGAGCGGTGGTCCACCGCCGACGGCCACGCGTCCCGGCCGCGCAACGGAACGACCTGAGCGAGCCCTTCCCACTGTTCATCGGTGACGTCGTAACGGTTCACCGGCATCCCCCGAACTGACTCGCCTTCAATGCATGCACCAGTCAATTCTTACGCCAAGTCACCCGTTCGGCCCAACAGCGACACGGTCCGCCACCGCCCGAAACCGTGTCCTTCTCGCGGAGGCCCGACGCGCACCCCGCCGATGCGCGTCAGGCCACCGTGCGGGTGAAGCGGAGCGCGGCGGTGACGGTGGTGAGACCGCGGATCATGCCCATCTGGTTCCATCCCAGGCCGAACTCGCTCCGGTCGACGGTGAATTCGGTGTCCAGGGTGAGCGCGTCGGCGTCCGACTCGACCAGTCGCGCGGTGAGGGACTTCGGCCGGCTGACGCCGCGCACGGTCAGCTGACCGGTCACCTTCACCGTCCCGTCGGCGCCGAGTTCGGCGGCGCGCGCCACGAAGGTGATCTCGGGGTGGTTGTCGGCGTCGAAGAAGTCGGCGCCGCGCAGGTGCGCGTCACGCTTGGCGTTCTTCGTGTCGAGGGAGGCCACATCCAGGGTCAGGGTGCCGGCGGCGGTTCCGTCCGGCCCCACCTCGCCGCCGCCGGCGACAGCGGTGAAGGCGCCCTTGACGGTGACCAGGTTCCACATCGTCTTGTGCTTCAGGGCGACGGTGGACGCGCCCGCGTCGAGTTGCCACAGTCCGGCCTGCGCAGCGACGGTCATGGCCGTCCTCCTTGGTGATCCAAATTTGGATGATGGTGTCGCGACCACGCTATCCGGTTATCCAATTCTGGACAACCAGGTCGTGCAAATTTGGACTACAGATACACTCGACGCTATGGCAGACCCCGCTGAAACCCCCGCCGACCTGCCCCCCTGCCCGGCCGCGCAGAGCGCCGACACCGGCCTGCTGCCCCCCGAGCTGCGTGGCTGGATGCTGCTGCTCGCCGCGACGGGGGCGGTGGAACAGCGGCTGCGCTCGGTGGTCAAGGAACGGCTGGACGTCTCGCACGACGAGTTCCTGGTCCTGTGCCTGCTCGCCGAGCAGCCCCGCGAGGGCCTGCGCATGACACGCGTCGCGGAGCTGCTGGGCCGCCCCAAGACCCGTCTGACCTATCAGGTCGCCTGTCTCCAGCACGCCGGGCTCGTCACCCGGAAGACGGTCTGCGGTGACAAGCGCGGCGTCGAGGTAGCCCTGACCGAGAAGGCGCGCCGGTTGCTGCGGGAAGCCTCCGACGCGCTGTCCGAGACGGTCACGCAGGCACTGGCCCATGTCGTGGGACCGGAGCAGCGCGCCGCCCTCAGCGAGCTGATACCGCAAGCCGTCGCGCGGGGGGAAGGGGAACCCGGGTCCGAGCCGCAGACCGAGCCCGAGGCGGGCCGGAGCCTGTAGCGGGCCCCTCAGGAGAGACGCCAGGGCGGCTGCCGGCAGGGCCGGGCTGCTGCCGGCAGGGGGCCGGGCGACAGACGCCGACAAGCGCCGGCAGGCGCCCGGAGAGCGACACCGGGCACCGGGCACCGGGCACCGGGCACCGGGCACCGACAGGTGTACGTCCTCGTCCCGGCGGGCGGTCCTCTTGCCGGTCGGGACGAGGATGTTCGGAGTGTCGCGCAGCCCGGGAGGAGCCGCCCGCCTAGCGGACGTTCGCGCGTGCGTCGGCGTGCGTCTCCGTCCGCCGGTCGGACAGCTGGGGGCCCTGCTGGTCGGCCTGCTGCTCGGACCGCGGCTCCACTGTCTGCCGGCCGGTCTTCTGGGCCGCCGTGGCCTTCCGGCCCGGCAGGTCCGCGAGGACGATCATGGCGCCGGCCGCCATGATGATCCCGCCGACCAGGCTGGTCTGAGCGACATCGTGGGCGAAGGCCTGGTGCACGGCGTCCACCAGGGTCTGCGCCTGCCCCGCTCCCCCGGTGGGGTGGGGACCGGCGGTCGTCCGGTGCGTTCGGCCGGTCAGGCGCGGTCGTGGAGCGTGATCCGGTAGCCGTCGGGGTCGGCGAAGGTGAACGTCCGGCCGAAGGGCCCGTCGATCGGCGCGGAGACGATGGTGCGGCCGTCGGCGACGAGAGCATCGTGGATGGCCTGTACGTCTGTGGCGTGGAGCCAGATCGCGGCGCCGACGCCGGGCTGGGCGACGGATGCGAGGTCGGTGCCGGGAACGACGTCGCGGAGTGCGAACGCGATCGGCTTCGTCTCGAAGACGACGGCGTGCGGAGGTCCGGCCTGCGAGCGGACGAGACCCAGGTACCGCTCGTAGAACGCCTGCGATGCGTCGAGGTCGCGCGCTTGGAGCGAGATGAAGTCGGGGCCGGTTGCGGGCATGGCGATGCTCCTTCTTTTTCGTGTCAGCTTTCTGACACAGCTCAACCTATGTCAGAATGCTGACATGAATCAAGACGGTGTCGACCTCGAGACGTCACTCGGCTACCTGCTGAAGGAGGCGTCGAGCGCCCTCCGCACAGCCATGGAGGAGGTGCTGAGGCCGCTCGGGATGAACGTGACGCGCTACTCCTGCCTCGAACTGCTCGCCCAACGACCGGGCTTGTCGAACTCCGAGCTCGCTCGGGGCGCGTTCGTGACCCGGCAGTCGATGAACGTGCTGCTCCAGGCCCTGGAACGAGAGGGCTACGTGACCAGGCCCGCGGAGGCGCCCGTCGGGAAGGTTCTGCCCACGCGGCTCACCCCGCGCGGCCGACGGATCCTCGAGGAGGCGACGGTGGCGGTCCGGTCCGTCGAGGTCAGGATGCTGGCCGGCATGACGGAGTCCGAGCAGTCGGACGCGTTCCGGATCCTGCGGAGCATGGTCCGTTCCCTGCGTGACGGCGGCGACGCCAGCGGTGACGGCGCATAGGCCGTCCCCCGTGCAGCCGAGCGTGGGCATCCGTGTCGGCGACCTCGACGATCGACAGACCCCGACCACACCCCCGCCCCGCTGGACGAGCAGCCTCGCGGCTTCCCGCTTCCCGGAAAAGGCGTTGCCGCGTCGCCGGGGAGCATCGACTCGCTCACCGTGGATGGTCAGCTGCCGCTGACATCCCGCACGTACCTGACTCCGTCGAGAATGAGATTCTCGAAGGCGTAGTCGTCGAGCTCGAATTTCTCGATCGACCATCGCTTGTAGGAAATGGGCCCACCCGCCACGTGAAGCGTCATGGACGTTCCCTCGACGACGGCCGTTCCTGCGATCACCCGGCCGCCGACGAGAGTGAGGGCGACGCTTCCCTCAGGGCGGAATCTCATCTTGGCGAAGCGGCCGGCGGTGCCGTCACGGTTCCATTCCCCCACCAGGGTCTGCGGGACGGATCCGCGGGGAGTGACGGAAGGGGCGGGGCCCCGCGCCTGCGGCCGGGAGGCGCCGGGCGATTCCGCGTCGGGAGGGCGCGACGATTTCCGGTCGGCCTCGGACGGCGAAAGGGAATGCGAGCAGCCTGCCGTCAGCAGCACCGCGGCCACTACCGCCCCACCCACGTTCCACACGAGCGCACGCCACTTCAATCCCGCCCCCCGTTTCCCGGCATTCAAGCTTCCGCTGGGCTCAGATCATTTCCCCGACTCCGATTATCTTAGCCATCCCACGGATCGCCCATCGTTTCCGGCGGAAACGGTCAGCATTCATCCGCAGACTTCTCGCAGCCGTAAGCGGTCGGTCAGAACAGAACACGGCCGTGAAAGGAAGTCACGGCTTTGCAGGGGCCCCGACACGGCGCCCGGAACGCTCGCCGAACGCTCGCCGAACGCTCGCCGAGCGCCCGCCGAGCGCGCCGTCGCGCCGCCCGTGTCGACGGGGAGACCGCGAGCGCCCGCCTCACCCCCTCTCGCCCGGCTCGCGGCGACAGTGGCCCACCGCTCAAGCGCCCGGTCGGCCGGTGAATACAATCTGTCTCGTGTCGAAGCCTGACGAACTGCTGGTCTCCCTCGCCGCCCTGGTGGAGTCCGAGCAGAGCAACCAAATGTCCCTGACCGTGGTCACCGGTGGTGCCGTCATCACCGGTCGCCTGGCTCCCGAGGCGGTGTGGAGACAGCGAGTGTCGGAGGTGCTGACGGATTCGGACCGCTTGGGCGAGTTCTCCGCCGTCTTCACCACCCCCGCGTCCAAGGGGCCGCCTACCCATCTGCACTTCCACGTCGCCCGGATCCTGCAGGGCACGGTGGGGATCCCGGAGACAGGCGGAATGTACCGGGTCGCGATCGACGACGTCAGCGCCTGGACGGTGGGCGACTTCAGCTACTCCGACCGCTGAGCGAGCCCTGACCGCCTCGGAAGGCGGTCACGCGGCGGTGCGGGTCCGGCAGGCAGGAACAGGCCGGAACCGCACCGCTGCCATGTCCCGACGTCCGGGTCCGTGATTCCGTCCGGGTCCGTGATTCCGTCCGGGCCCATGATTCCGTCCGGGTCCGTGATTCCGTCCGGGCCCGTGATTCCGTCCGGGTCCGTGGTTCGGCCACGGCTCCGGTGAAGCCGGCCAGGCAGCCGGCGCGGCGGCGCGCCCGCCGGAGCGTCCGGCCGGCCCTGCATGGAGGCCTCGTCCCCGCGGGTCCGCGCGTGCGGGTCGCAGAGAGCGGCGCGCGCGAGTGCCCACGGCCGTTCACCTGGTCCACCGGGTGAACACCCTCCGCTAAAAGGATCTTGATTGCGGACTCACCGAAGACGGCACTTGGCGCACCGTCAGGGAATATGACGATTGCATATCCGCCACCTCCGGGCGAGAAATCGCAGGCCACCGTTGCGGGATTAAGCCCTGCGGCAGAGCGTTTCTCCGGAGCTTTCAGCCAAACTCCACGGCACCTTCACGTCACCTCGCACCCGTCGGGCGCAGGCCGACCAGTCGCGTCCCCGGATGGCGTCGGACACCTCCGAAGACACGTGACGGTGTGCACGCGCCGGGCCCTCTTCCCCCAACCGGGCTTCACGGAAGGCGACTTGGTCGGTCTTGTTCGGTCCGGCGCCATCGCCGGACAGGAGCCGCACCCTGGGGCCGGGCGGACTGCTGGAACAAGTGGTGGCAGCGAGATTTCCGTAGGCGGTCACCGGCCGATGGATCAAGAATCAAAGCTTAAGCACAAATTACACACATCCTCTCTTCATACTGGCTGCGATGGTCTAGATTGACCTTGCTTCAGCCGTTCGGACATGAGGCAACCCGTAATGATCAATAAGTCCGGTGCCAGGGAAAGGCGGCAGTCGCCTTTCCGGCGCCAGACGTGGGGAGTGATCGATTTCCTCGAGCCCGGAAGGGCCTTGAGTGCGGGGAGCACTGAAGGTGTCGGCGGGTTCCGGCACACCTCCGCAGTCCGGCAGGACGAGCGAGTCAGCTGCCGCCGGGGCGGGTCGTCCGAGTAGCTCTGCAACAGCCGACATGGCACGCGGGAGGCGGGGGCCTCCTGCGGGGAGGAGCAGCACGGCACGGGAGGCGGGGGCCTCCCGGGGGAGCGACAGTGCGGGAGGCGGGGGCCTCCCGAGGGGAGGACAGTGCGGGAGGGGGGGGCCTCCCGGCGGCGAACACGTCGACACCACTGGGAACCTGGGGGGTTCTGTGCGGCAAGGGGAATTGGTCACTCCGTTTCCGTCGGCGCGCGGTCGTCTGGCTGACGAGGCAATCAGCCGGGCCGCGAGCGACTGGGAGCAGCGGTACCGCCGTACCGTGATCACCAGCGATACCGTGGCCACCGCCTTCGTGGTGGCGGGGATCGGCAACTTCTTCGGGGCCCGGGACGCGGCCAACTGGCACGAGAAGTGGGGGATCCTCGCGTTCGGCACCGAGCTGCTCGTGCTGGGGGCGCTCGCGGTGAGCCGGGCGTGGTCTCCGGCCGTGCTCGGCCAGGGCGCCGAGGAGTTCCGCCGGCTCGGGCGCTCGCTGTTCACGGCGACCGTCGTGCTGGCCCTCGGGGGGATCGCCCTGACCTCGCGCAACATCAAGCTGTGGATCTTCGTCGCGATCCCCGCGATCGCGCTCGTCACGATGACCGCGAGGTATCTGCTGCGGCTGGGGCTGCACAGACAGCGCAAAGAGGGGCGGTGTCTGCGGCCGGTGCTCGCCGCCGGGAGCCCGGCCACCGTGCGCGATCTGATCACCCGGACCCGCAGGTCCCCCCATCTCGGCTGGCGGGTGGACGCGGTGTGCACGACGGACGGTCTCGGGCCCGACGGCGACCACCTGGACGGAGTGCCCGTCGTCGGCCGGCTGGCGGACGTCGCGGGCCACGTGCACCGCGACGGCTACCGTGTCGTGGCGGTCACGCCGGACCCGCACTGGTCGCCGGACCGGCTGCAGCGGCTGGCCTGGAACCTCGAGGGCAGCGACGCCGAGATGGTCGTGGCCCCCGTGCTGATGGAGGTGGCCGGCCCGCGGCTGCACATCGACGCGGTGCTCGGGATCCCGTTGCTGCGGGTCAGCATGCCGACGTTCACCGGGGGTCGCCGGGCGGTCAAGGGGATCGTCGACCGGGTGGGCGCGGCGGTCCTGCTGGTCGTGTTCGCGCCGCTGATGGTGCTCGTCGGGCTGCTGGTGCTGGTGGACAGCCGGGGCGGGGCGTTCTACCGCCAGCGCAGGGTCGGCAAGGACGGCCGCGAGTTCACCATCCTCAAGTTCCGCACCATGGTCGCCGGGGCCGAGCGGGCCCGTGCCGGGCTGGCCGACCGCAACGAGGGCGCCGGCCTGCTGTTCAAGCTGCGCCGGGACCCGCGGGTGACCCGGGTGGGAGCGGTGCTGCGCCGCTACTCGATCGACGAACTCCCGCAGCTCTTCAACGTGCTCACCGGATCGATGTCGCTCGTCGGTCCGCGGCCGCCGTTGCCGGAGGAGTCCGCGGCGTACGGCCCGGACATCAAACGACGGCTGCTGGTCAAGCCCGGACTCACCGGTCTGTGGCAGATCAGCGGGCGCAGCGACCTGTCGTGGGAGGAGGCGGTCCGGCTGGACCTGCGGTACGTGGAGGACTGGTCGCTCGCCCTGGACACAGTGATCTTGTGGAAGACGCTGCATGCGGTGGTCTACGGCCAGGGGGCCTACTGATGCGCGGGGGGTTGCGGGTCAGCGGTCCCGACGGCGCGCGAACCGCAGGCCGGCAGGGCCTGCCCGGGGGGAGGAACGGGTCATGAGAGTCAGCGTTTTCGGGCTCGGCTACGTGGGCTGCGTGTCGGCCGCGTGCCTGGCCAGCATGGGTCACGAGGTCATCGGGGTGGACGTCAACCAGGTGAAGGTCGACCTGGTCAACGACGGCAGAGCCCCGGTGGTCGAGGAACGGATCGGCGAGCTCATCGCCGAGGTCGTGCGGACCGGAGCGCTCCGCGCCACCGACGAGGTCCGCGAGGCGATCATGGCCAGCGAGGTGTCGCTGGTCTGCGTGGGCACGCCGTCGGAGCCCAACGGCAGCCTGTGCACCACGTATCTGGAGCGGGTCACCGAGCAGATCGGCGCCGCGCTCGGCGAGCGGGGCGGTCGGCACACCGTCGTGTTCCGCAGCACCATGCTGCCGGGCACCTGCCTGAACCTGCTGGTGCCGATCCTGGAGAAGTACGTCGGCGGCACGGCCGGGGTGGACGTCGGGGTCGCGGTCAACCCGGAGTTCCTGCGCGAGGGCACGAGCGTGCGGGACTTCTTCGACCCGCCCAAGACGGTCATCGGCGAGCTCGACCCGGCGAGCGGCGACGCGGTGGCGGCGCTGTACGACGGCCTGTCCGGCGAGGTGTTCCGGGTGCCGGTCCCGACGGCCGAGGCGATCAAGTACGCGGACAACGCGTTCCACGGCCTGAAGATCGGCTTCGCGAACGAGCTGGGCGCGGTGTGCCGGGCGCTCGGAGTGGACTCGCACCAGGTGATGGACGTGTTCCTGGCCGACCGCAAGCTGAACATCAGCGCCGCGTACCTGCGGCCCGGCTTCGCCTTCGGCGGCTCGTGCCTGCCCAAGGACCTGCGCAGTCTGGTCCATGCGGCGCAGCGGGCCGACGTCTCGGTGCCCATCCTCTCCCATGTGCTGCCCTCCAACTCCGACCATCTGCAGCGCGCGGTGGAGCTGGTCGAGCGCACCGGCAAGCGCCGGGTGGGCCTGTTCGGGTTGTCCTTCAAACCCGGCACCGACGACCTCCGCGAGAGTCCGCTCGTCGAGCTGGCGGAGCGGCTCTTCGGCAAGGGGTACGACCTGAAGATCTACGACGCCAACGTGAGCCTCTCCCGGCTGCTGGGCGCGAACCGCGAGTACATCGAGACCCGGCTGCCGCACCTCGCACAACTGCTCGCGAACTCCGTCGAGGAGGTGCTCGACCATGCCGAGGTGTGCCTGGTCGGCACCAGGGAGCCGGCCGTGCTGGCGGCGCTGCCCCATGGGGACGGCCCGGTCATCGTCGACCTCGTCCACCTTCCCGACGCCGACGCGCGCCGGGCCGAACCGGGGTACGTGGGCCTTGCCTGGTGACGTGAGGAGCGGCGACCGGCCGGGCCGGCGCGCGCTGATCCTGGTGGAGAACCTGTCGGTGCCGTTCGACCGGCGGGTGTGGCAGGAGTGCACGACGCTGCGCGACGCGGGCTGGACGGTGCACGTCATCTGTCCGCAGGGGAGCAAGCGGGACACCGAGCCGGAGGAGGAGATCGACGGGGTGTGGATCCACCGCTACCCGTTGCGCGCGGCCACCGGAGGACCGGCCGGCTATCTGCGGGAGTACGGAACGGCGTTGTGGCACACGGTCCGGCTGGCCCGCAAGGTGGGCCCGGTCGACGTGGTGCACGCCTGCAACCCGCCCGACCTGCTGTTCCTGCCGGCGCTGTGGCTCAAGCGGCGCGGGGCGCGGTTCGTCTTCGACCAGCACGACCTGGTGCCCGAGCTGTACCTCTCCCGGTTCGGCCGCGGCGAGGACCTGCTCTACCGGGCCGTGTGCGCGCTGGAACGGCGGACCTACCGGGCCGCGGACGTCGTGCTCGCCACCAACGAGAGCTACCGGGACGTCGCGGTGCGCCGCGGCGGACGGCGGCCGGCGGACGTCTTCGTGGTGCGCAGCGCACCCGACGTCGACCGGTTCCGTCCGGTGCCGCCCGAGCCGGAGTTGAGGCGCGGCAAGCCCCATCTGCTGTGCTACCTCGGCGTCATGGGCCCGCAGGACGGAGTCGACTACGCGTTGCGGGCCCTGGCGAAGCTGCGCGACGAGCTCGGGCGGACCGACTGGCACGCGGTGTTCGTCGGCGCCGGCGACACCTTCGACGCGATGGTGGAGCTGTCCCGGCGGCTCGGGCTCTCGGAGCAGGTGGAGTTCACCGGGCGCATTCCGGACGCCGACCTGGTGCGCTACCTGTCCACGGCGGACGTGTGCCTCTCCCCCGACCCGCACAATCCGCTCAACGACGTCTCGACGATGAACAAGGTCCTGGAGTACATGGTGATGGGCCGGCCCATCGTCTCCTTCGACCTCCGGGAGGCGCGCGTCTCCGCCGGCGACGCCGCCGTCTACGCGCCCGCCAACGACGAGTCGGCGTTCGCGGGACTCGTCGCGGGACTGCTGGACGATCCGGAGGAGCGGGCCCGGATGGGCAAGACCGGCCAGGAGCGGATCAGCGGGCCGCTCTCCTGGCGGAACTCCCAGCGCGCGCTGCTCGCCGCCTACGCCGCCGCCCGCCGTGACGACGCTCCGGTGTCGGCGGACCACCCGGACCATGCAGGGAAGAGGCCGCGCCGTTGAGCGACGACACCATACGCCTGGTCACGATCGGGCGGATCCTCCGTCGGCGCCGGCGGCTGCTCACCGTCCTCGCGCTGGTGGGCGCGCTCGTCGGCTACGGCGCCTCGCTGCTGTTCCCGCCGCGCTACACCACGTCGGCGTCGGTCCTGCTGCCGGGCGCGTGGGAGGAGCGCGAGCTGCTCACCCAGGCCGAGGTCGCGACCAGTTCGGTGGTGGTCGACCGCGCGGCCGCCACGCTCGGCTGGAGCGGCGTCAGCGGCAGCGAGCTGCGGGACCGGGTGAGCGCCAAGGCCTCCGACGGCAACATCATCAAGATCTCGGGCACGGCCGACACCCCGAAGCGCGCCCAGCAGCTCTCCGACCAGGTGGCCCAGCAGTTCGTGGCCTTCGCCGCGCGGATCGCGGGCGACGACACCGACCCCGAGACGGCGGCCCAGCCCGAGGCGCTGCGGCAGCTGGTGGCGCAGACCAGCCGGCGCATCACCGAACTGGCCGACGCGGCCGGATCCGGGGAGACGGTGGAGAGCGTGCAGACCCGCACCGAGCTGGCGAAGCTGCGCACCGCGCTGCAGGACGCCGTCACCAAGCTGAACGAGGCCGACCCGGCGGCCGGGCAGGCCAACATGGTCGTCATGGGGCCGGCGGCGCGGCCGACCGGCGAGGCGCCGCCGACGAGGACGCAGCTCATCGTCGCCGGGGCGCTGCTGTTCTTCCTGCTCGCGGTCGTCGGCCATCTCACCGCCGCGCGGATGAGCCGCCGGCTGCGCACCGAACCGGAGATCGCCGCGGCGCTGGGCTCGGCGCTGCTGGGCGCCGTCGACGTGCCGGGTGAAGGGTCCGCGCGTCGGCCGGGCCGTGGCGCGTGGGCCCGGGTCCGCCGGCTGCTGGGCGCCGACGTGCGGTGGGACGTGCCGGCCCCGCAGACCTTCGGCGACGAGGCCGACCGGCGGATCCGCAACCGGCGGGTGTGCGCCCGTCTCCGGGACCGGCTGCCGGCCCCGCGGCGGTTGCTGGTCGTCGTCCCCGACGGCGACGAGACCGCCCGCCGGGCGGCCGGGCAGTTCGTCGCCGAGGCCGGGAACGATCCGCTGCTGCGGGTCGTGGAGGTCTCGGTGTCCGGGCCGATGGTGCCGGACCACGACGACGAGTCCGGTGTGCTGGTCCTGCTCAGCGCGGGTGAGTGGACCGCCGCGGAGCTCGCCGGCGTCGCCGAGGCCTGCGCGGACGCCCGGCACGAGGTCGTCGGCGTCGTTCTCGCCCGCACGGTCCGGGCCCGCGCGGCCCAGGCCGGTCCGACCCTGTCCGCCGGCCGTTCCCGGCATGCGGCCGCGCCGGCGCTCGTGGGCGGCGACGACACGACGGGAGGTTCACCGTGACGACGAGTACGACCGCGCAGTCGTCGGCCGCCGCTCCGCTGCTGGACCTGCAGGCGCTGGTGGTGGCGGTGCGCAGGCGCCGCCGCCTCTGGGGCTCCATGGCGCTGCTGGGGCTGCTCGTCGGCGTGGCGGTGGCGGTCCTGCTGCCGCCGCCGCCGACCGCGGTGACCAAGGTGCTGGTCGCGCATCAGGAGGACCAGCCGAACGACCCCGGAACGCTGATCCGCACCGACGTCGCGCTGCTGCAGACCACCCGGATCGCCGGCGAGGCCCTGCGGTCCCTGAACTCCCCCGACAAGCCGGAGGACTTCATGCGGGACTACGGGGGCGCCGGCCTGACGAACAACCTGCTGCAGATCACGGTGACGGGTGACAGCGACGCGGAGGCGGTGGCCCGCGCCAAGGCGCTGGCCGACGCGTTCGTCGCGGACCATGTGCGGCGGATCCAGCAGGCCGCGAACGCCGAGGCCAAGGCCCTGCTCGACCAGCGTGACCGCCTGCGGGGCGAACTCGCCCAGGTCAACAGGGCGATCGGCGAGGCGTCGCCGGACAGCGGGCCGAAGGCGGCGGCGAACCTGGAGTCGCTCTTCGCCCGGCGGGCCGAACTCACCTCCCGCGTCTCCGACTTCGACCAGCGGGCCGCGGAGGCGCGCATCGGCACCCCGCGGCTCGTCGCCGGCACCCAGATCGTGGACGCGCCGCGCGTGGTGCGGCACTCCCTGCCGAAGAGCGCCGCCACCGACGCCGCGGTCGGGCTCGTCCTCGGGCTCGCCCTCGGGCTCGCGGTGGCCGCGGTCGGCACGGTGGTGGCGGACCGCCCCGTGCTGCGCCGGGACATCGCGGCGAACCTCGGCGCCTCGGTCATCGCGGAGCTGCCCCACCGCTCGCCCCTGCTGTGGCGGCGCCGACGGATCCGGGCGGCACGTGAACGGCTCGCCGCGTCGCTGGCCCGCACCGCCCGCGGCTCCGCGGAACCGGTGTCGCTGCTGGAACTGGGCTGTGCCCGCAGCGCGGGCATGATCGCCCTGGAGCTCGCCGGGGCGCTCGCGGCGGAGGGACCCGTGGTCGTCGTCGACGCATCGCCGGGCCGGCAGCTCGCGGGCCGCCGGGCCAGGCCCGGGGACCCGGCCGTGGTCGGCGGCGAGCGCGTCGCGACCCTGCCGCCCGACAAGCGCCGGATCGGCGTGGGCTCGGTGGCGCCCGGCGCGGCGTGGACCGACCTGCAGTACCTCGGCACTCGGACCGTGCTCGTCGTGCGGGCCGGGCACGGCAGTGCCGCATGGCTGCACACAGTGGCGCGGCAGCTCGCGGACCAGCGCATCACGGTGATCGGTGTGGTGCTGATCGACCCCGACCCGCGGGACCGGACCGACGGCACGCTGTGGGACGGGCTGCACACCGCGCTGCGCGGCCAGGGCGAGCGGCCCGCCCGACCGAACGGTGGGGGCACCGCCCACGCCGTACAGGCAGTGGGAGAGGGCCGGCGAGGGACGGAGCGGCTGCCCGTCTGGGCGGCCCGGGTCCCGGACAGCGACCAGGAGGCTCGGTAGCACATGTGTGGCATCGCAGGCACGTACCGGTGGCCGGACGGGAAGGCCGTGACCGACCGGCTCACCGACTCCCTCGCCCACCGCGGCCCGGACGGGGCGGGTCGCTACGGCCACCCGGTGGGCGACGGCGAGGTGCAGCTCGGGCACCGCCGGCTGGCCGTCATCGACCTGTCGGACACCGGCGCCCAGCCGATGGTCTCGGACGGTCTCGTCCTGACGTACAACGGCGAGCTGTACAACGCGCCCGAGCTGCGCGCCGAGTTGACGGCCACGGGGGTGCGCTTCCGGGGCACCTCCGACACCGAGGTGCTGCTGGAGGCCTGGCGGCGCTGGGGCACGGACGCTCTGCCCCGGCTGCGCGGCATGTTCGCGTTCGGGATCTTCGACGAGCGCACCGGCGACCTGGTGCTCGTCCGCGACCAGCTGGGCGTCAAGCCGCTGTTCCTCCTGCGGCGCGGCGAGGGGCTGGTGTTCGCCTCCGAGCTCAAGTCGCTCGCCGCGGTGACCGGGGGGTCGCTGGAGGTGGACCATGCGGCGCTGGTGGCCTCGCTGCTGTACTACTGGGTACCGGACTCGCGGTGCGCGTTCCGCGAGGCGGAGAAGCTGCCGCCGGGCAGCTGGCTGCGGTGCCGGCCCGACGGCCGGGTGGAGCGCGGCACCTACTGGCGCCTGCGGGACGTCGCCGCCGAGGGCCGGGAGCGGGCCCGGGCCGGCGAGCAGCCGGACATCGCCGCCGTCGTCGAGGAGTCGACCCGGCGCCATCTGCTGTCCGACGTGCCGGTGGCGACCTTCCTGTCCGGCGGTCTCGACTCCAGCTACCTGACCGCGCTGGCGGCCCGCGACCGCCCCGGGATCTCCGCCTACACGATCGGGTTCCGCGCGGAGGACGCCAGGTTCGAGGCGATGCCCGACGACCTGCGCTACGCCCGGCAGGTGGCCGAGCGGTTCGGCGTCGACCTGCATGAGATCGAGATCGCGCCGAACGTGCTCGATCTGCTGCCGCGGATGACGTACCACCTGGACGAGCCGATCGGCGACCCCGCCGCGATCAACACGTTTCTGATCTGCCAGGCCGCCCGCGAGGCCGGGGTCAAGGTGATGCTCTCGGGGATGGGCGCCGACGAGCTGTTCGCCGGCTACCGCAAGCATCTGGCCAACCTGCTGGCGCTGCGCTACCAGCGCGTCCCGCGCCCCCTGCGAAGGGGCCTGTCCCGGGCCGTGGACCGGCTGCCGGTCGCGACGAGCCGCCGCGGGTACCGGTCGGTGCGCTTCGCCAAGCGGTTCCTCTCCTTCGCCGATCTGCCGGAGGAGACCGCCTTCCGGCGCAGCTACACCATGTACGACCGCGAGGAGCTGCTCGGCCTGATCGACCCGGATCTGGCCGGGACGGTCGACGACGTGCTGACCGAGCACGCGGACACCTACCAGGACAACGACCTGGACGACTTCGTCAACCGCATGTGCCTGGGCGACGCCCGGATGTTCCTGCCGGGCCTGAACCTCGCCTACACGGACCGGTCGAGCATGGCCGCGTCGACCGAGGTGCGGGTGCCGTACGTCGACGTCGAGGTGGTCAGGGCGGCGTTCGCCGTCCCCGGCGACCGCAAGATCGTCGGACGGCAGGGCAAGGTCGTCCTCAAGGAGGCGGCCGGCTCGGTCCTGCCCCGGGAGATCGTGTACCGGCCCAAGGGCCTGTTCAGCGCCCCGCTGCGGGCCTGGATGAGCCGGGATCTGGCGCCGCTGGTGCGCGAGGTGGTGAACGACGGCGAGCTGGTCCGTTCCGGGTTCCTGCGCCGCGACGCGCTGGCGCGCCTCGTCGCCGAGGACGCCGCCGGGCATCGGGACTACTCCAAGCATCTCTGGCATGTGCTGACCCTCGAGTACTGGTATCGCGGCGCGACGTCCGGGGCCGGCCAGAACTCTCCCTTCACGGCGTAGAGACAAGAGGACTTTCGGGTGAAACAGGTTGTGCAGAACTACAAGAGCGGCGAGCTGGCGCTGCTCGACGTGCCGGCGCCCGGGTGCAGGCCGGGCGGTGTGCTGGTGCGCAGCGCCTACTCGCTGATCTCCACCGGGACCGAGCTGATGAAGGTCTCCGAGGCCGGCATGTCGATGCTGGGCAAGGCCCGCTCCCGGCCGGACCAGGTGGCCAAGGTCGTGCAGAGCGCGGCCGCCAACGGGGTGCCCGCCACCTACCGCAAGGTGATGGGCAAGCTGGACTCCTACACGCCGCTGGGCTACTCGCTGTGCGGGGTGGTCGAGCAGGTCGGCGCCGGCATCGACGAGGTGAAGGTCGGCGACCTGGTGGCGTGCGCCGGCAACGAGCACGCGCTGCACGCCGAGCTGAACTGGGTGCCGAAGAACCTCTACGCCCGGGTGCCGGACGGCGTCGCGCCGCGGCACGCGGCCTTCGGCACGGTCGGGTCGATCGCGCTGCAGGGCGTCCGGCAGGGCGAGTCGCGGCTGGGCGAAGTGGCGCTGGTCATCGGCCTCGGGCTGATCGGGCAGCTGGTGGTGCAACTGCTGGCCGCCTCGGGAGTCCACGTCGTCGGGGCCGACCCGGACCCGGCGCGCTGCGAGCTCGCCGAGCGCCTGGGCGCGGCGGCCTGCGGCGATCCCGCCTCCGCGGCGGTGGAAACGGCCGTCGGCGAACTCACCGGCGGTCACGGCGTGGACCAGGTGTACCTGGCGGCCGGCGGGGGCAGCAACCAGCCCGTCGAGCTGGCCGCGCGGCTGAGCCGGGACCGGGGCCGGGTCGTCGACATCGGCAAGTGCCGCCTGGACCTGCCGTGGAACGCCTACTACGAGAAGGAGCTCGACGTCCGGTTCTCCCGCTCGTACGGTCCCGGGCGCTACGACCCGGAGTACGAGCTGGAGGGACGGGACTACCCGATCGGCCATGTGCGCTGGACCGAGCGCCGCAACCTGGCGTGCTTCCTCGATCTCCTCGCCCGCGGCCGCGTCGACGTGGAGCCCCTGATCTCCCGCACGGCCGACTTCGACGACGCCGTCGAGACGTATCAGAGCCTGAAGGACGGCGCGTTGAAGGCCGTGGCGGTGTTGTTCCGGTACCCCGCGCCCACGGAGGAAGCGGGCGTGGCGGGTGAGGCCGTGGAAGCGGCGGCAGCGCGGGCTCCGGCGGTGACCGTGCCCGCGGTGCGGCGCGGCGCCGGGGTGTCCGCCCCGGGGAGGTCCGCGGGGAAGCCGGTGCGGCTGGCGTTCGTCGGCGCGGGGAACTACGCGACGTCGATGCTGCTGCCGCACCTGGCGCAGCGCGAGGGCGTCGAGTTGTCGACGGTGGTCACCACGACGGGGCTGTCGGCGTCCAACGC
>NZ_JBHVYK010000046.1:18829-59941 GCF_042880855.1 Streptomyces sp. NPDC058291 | reverse complement strand
GACTTTGGGGGCGGGCAGCCCGGCCTCGCCCGCGCGGGCGTCGCGTCGCCGCCCCGGCCGAGCGGCGCGAGGACCGCCCGGCCGAGCGGGCGCTCGACGTCCGGACGGCGTCGGCGCGTCCGGAGGGGTCGGGCGCGGCCCGCCTCGTGCCGCGCGGGCGTCAGGCGCAGGCCCGTACGGCGACGGGGTCCAGTGCGCGTACCGGGCGGACGCGGCCGACCGGTACGCCGCCGCCGAGCAGCGGCTCGCCCGCGAACGCGGTGAGCCGGGCGGGGTCGACGCCGGCCCGGGTCAGGGCGGCGGCGGTGACCGGCACGCGGGCCCGGTTCGCGCCGTCGGAGATCTTGACGGCGACGGACCGGCCGTCCGGGAGGGCGGCGACCTGCACGCCCTCGAAGCCGTCCTTGGTGAGCAGGCCCGGCACGGCGCGCATCAGGGCGGCCACGTCCCGGCCGGAGCCGGAGGCCATCTCCGCGTGCTCGCGCATGGCGTCGGCCACCCGTGCCTCCGGGGTGCCGGGCGCCGCCGTGGTGATGCGGGCGGCGGCCCGGGCGAGGCCGTGCAGGGAGACGGAGAACAGCGGGGCGCCGCATCCGTCGACGGTGACCCGGGCGATCCGCTGCCCGGTGAGATCCTCGACGATCTCGGCGATCGCCTGCTGGAGCGGGTGCGCCGGGTCGAGGTAGCCGTCGAGGGACCAGCCGTTGAGCGCGCAGGTGTACAGCATGGCGGCGTGCTTGCCGGAGCAGTTCTGGGCCAGGCGGGAGGGCGCTCGGCCCTCGCGGATCCACGCGTCGCGGACCGCCGGGTCGTAGGGCATGTCCTCGACGTTGCGCAGGGCGTCCTCGCCGACGCCGGCCAGCTCCAGGATGCGCCGGGTCCCGGCGAGGTGGCGTTCCTCACCGGAGTGGCTGGCGGCGGTGAGCGAGAGCAGCTCGCCGTCGAGCGGCAGCCCGGCCCGGACCATGGCGACGGCTTGCACGGGCTTGAGGGCCGAGCGCGGATAGAAGGCGGCCTCGACGTCGCCGAGCTGGAGCTCGATCTCGCCGCCTGCGCCGAGGACGACGACGGAGCCGTAGTGGATGCCCTCCGTCACCCCGTCGCGGACGAGGTGGGCGACGGGTGCGTGGAGGGGTTCGCGGATCGTGGGGGCCTCGGCGAGGGAACTGCTGTACATCACTGCCTGATCGCTTGTGGGTGGGCGTGGGCCGGCGTCGGGGTCACGCGTCGGCCTGGGACGAGGTGCGCGCGTGGTTGCGGCGGACGGCGTACCAGCCCACCACGAGCGCGGCGCCGATGAGCGGCAGACAGAGCACGGTGGTGCGTCCGGCGCCGCCGTCGGCGTACATGAGGACCAGGACGGAGACGAGGAAGACCAGCGTCACGAGTTCGGTCCAGGGGGAGCCCGGGAGACGGTAGCCCGGGCGGGTCAGCTCGCCCTTCTGGGTCTTCTGCCAGAAGAGGAGGTGACAGATCATGATCATGCCCCAGGTGGAGAGGATGCCGAGCGCCGCGAAGTTCAGGACGATCTCGAAGGCGTCCGCCGGGACGACGAAGTTCAGGCCGACGCCCAGGACGCAGATGCCGCTGGTGAGCAGGATGCCGCCGTACGGGACCTGGCTGCGGCTCATCACCGAGGTGAACTTCGGGGCGGCACCGGACATCGCCATGGAGCGCAGGATGCGGCCGGTGGAGTACAGGCCGGAGTTGAGCGAGGACATGGCCGCGGTGAGGACGACGAGGTTCATCACTCCGCCCGCCGCCGGGATGCCGACCTTGGACAGGACCGTCACGAAGGGGCTCTCGTGGGAGGTGTACGCGTTCCACGGCAGCAGCATCGACAGCAGGACCACGGACCCGACGTAGAACAGGCCCACGCGCCACATGATCGAGTTGATCGCCTTCGGCATGATCTTCTCCGGGTTCTCGGTCTCGCCGGCGGCGACGCCGACCAGCTCGACCGAGGCGTAGGCGAAGACGACGCCCTGGATGATCAGCAGCATGGGCAGCAGGCCGTTGGGGAAGACGCCGCCGTTGTCGGTGATCAGGGACGGGCCGGGGGTGGCGCCGTCGACCGGGTGCCGGGTGACCAGCAGGAAGATGCCGATGCACATGAAGATCACCAGCGCGCTGACCTTGACGATGGCGAACCAGAACTCCAGTTCGCCGAAGATCTTCACCGAGATGAGGTTCACGGTGAGGACCACGGCCAGGGCGATCAGGGCGATCACCCCCTGCGGGATGTCGGAGAACATGCCCCAGTAGTGGGTGTAGGTGGCCACCGCCGTGATGTCGGCGACACCGGTGGTGGCCCAGTTCAGGAAGTACATCCAGCCGGCCGTGTACGCGCCCTTCTCGCCCATGAACTCGCGGGCGTAGGACACGAAGGCGCCGGAGGAGGGGCGGTAGAGGACGAGTTCGCCGAGGGCGCGGACGACCAGGAAGGCGAAGACGCCGCAGACCGCGTAGGCGATGAACAGGGAGGGGCCGGCGTCGGCGAGCCGGCCGCCCGCGCCGAGGAACAGGCCGGTGCCGATGGCGCCGCCGATGGCGATCATGTTGACGTGCCGGGACTTCAGCGACTTGCTGTAGCCCGCGTCTCCGGCGTCGACGTGACGGGTCGAGGGGCGCGTCTCGTCTTTGAGGTGCTGTTCGCTCACGCCTCGGGTCCGCCTTCCTGGGGAGAGTCGGCGCGCGGGGCGCGCACGATGTCGGTGAGGGTCGTCTCGACGCGGTCGAGGTGGTGGCTCATGGCCTCCACGGCGTCGGGCTCCGAACCGTCGATCAGGGCCTCGACGATGGCCCGGTGCTCGCGGTTGGACTGCTCGCGCCGGCCGCCCAGCTCGTTGAGGAAGGCCGACTGACGCGCCAGTGCGTCCCGGATCTCCTCGATGACCCGGCGGAAGACCGGGTTCTGGGCGGCCTCGGCGACGGCGAGGTGGAACAGGGTGTCCATCGCGACCCAGGCGGTGGTGTCCGTCTCCCGCTCCATGCGCTCCAGCAGGTGGGCGAGGTGGTCCAGGTTCTCCGGGGTTCGGCGCAGGGCCGCGTACCCGGCGACCGGGATCTCGACGTGGCGGCGCACTTCGAGCAGGTCGCTTGCGGCGTAGTCGCCGAAGGTGGGGTCCTCGACGGTGTTCGCGATCACGAAGGTGCCCTTGCCCGTCTTGGCGACGGTCAGTCCCATCGTCTGCAGCGCCCGCAGGGCCTCCCGCAGGACGGGCCGGGACACCTCGAGGGTGCGGCAGAGCTCCGCCTCGGAGGGGAGCTTGTCGCCGATGGCGTACTCGCCGCGCTCGATGGCGCCGCGTAGGTGGGTGAGGACCGCTTCCATGGCGCTGACGCGTCGCGGAGCCCGACCACCTGTCTGGCTGTCTGACAGGTTCACGGGAGTGATACTCCGGGTGACCCGAGGCCGCTGTCAAGACGCCCGAAAACAAGAATTCAGGGGCGGGAGGCCTGAACGGCTGCTCCACGCCCCTGAGGGGTCCCAACCGTCAGCTGTCGAGGACTCCGGCGGCGAGCAGGCCGAACAGCGCCAGACCGACGACGAGGCGGTAGACGACGAACGCGTTGAACGAGTGCTTGGCGACGTACTTGAGCAGCCAGGCGATCGACGCGTAGGCGACGACGAAGGAGACGAGCGTGCCGACGGCCAGGGGCGCGGCGCCCGCGCCGGTGCCCAGGGCGTCCTTCAGCTCGTAGATTCCCGCACCGGTCAGGGCGGGGATGCCGAGGAAGAACGACAGCCGAGTGGCTGCGACCCGGTCCAGGTCGAGGATGAGCGCGGTGGACATGGTGGCGCCGGAGCGGGAGAAGCCGGGGAAGAGCAGGGCGAGGATCTGCGAGCTGCCGACCAGCATGGCGTCCTTGAACGAGGTGTCGTCCTCGCCCCGCTTGTGCCGGCCCATCTGGTCGGCCGCCCACATCACCCCGCTGCCGACGATCAGCGAGCCCGCGACCACCCACAACGAGGCCAGCGGCCCTTCGATGAGCGGCTTGGCGGCGAGGCCCACGACGACGATCGGGATGGTCGCGTAGATCACCCACCAGGCGAACTTGTAGTCGTGGTGCTCGCGCTCCTCGCGGTTGCGCAGGCCCCGGAACCAGGCCGAGACGATCCGCGCGATGTCCTTGCGGAAGTACACGAGCACGGCGGCGATCGCCCCGACCTGGATGACGGCCGAGAACCCGACGACGGCGTCGTCGTCGACCGGGATGCTCATCAGGCCCTCGGTGATCTTGAGATGGCCCGTGGAGGAGACGGGGAGGAACTCGGTCACTCCCTCGACGGCTCCGAGGACGACGGCTTGGCCGACGGAGATGGCGGTCATGGAATCCAGTTCTGAGGAGACGTGTCGGTCGACAGCGTTGTAGACGGTCCGGTGTCGTACACAGTCCTACCAGGCCCGCAGCGGGCCGCGGACAGGGCCGATTCTCTTACGGCGAGACCCACTGGCCCAACGCCACCCCGGCGGTCGCCGCCGCCAGCCCCGCCACGACGCTCGCGACGGCGTTGGCGGCGGCGTAGAGGCCCGCGCCGGTCTCGGTCAGGCGCAGTGTCTCGTACGAGAACGTGGAGTACGTCGTGAGCGCCCCGCACAGGCCGGTCCCCAGGAACAACCGCAGGTGGGGAGCGACGTCGGCGCACCCGGTCAGGGCGCCGAGGAGCAGGCAGCCGGTGACGTTGACGACGAAGGTGCCCCAGGGGAAGACCGAGTCGTGCCGGGACTGCACCGTGCGGTCGGTCAGGTACCGCAGCGGGGCGCCGATCATCCCGCCGACGACGACCACCAGCCAGTTCACAACCAGTTCTTACCCTTCGTGCCCGAATCGCCCGGGTTCTCGGCGCCGCCCGCGTACCTGATCACCTCGCAGGGATCGAGCGTGACGATCCCCTCCGTGACCAGTTCGTCGAGCTGGGGCAGGAAGGCCCGCACCCGTTCCTCGGTGTCCACGACGACGACCGCCACCGGCAGGTCCTCGCTGAGCGAGAGGAGCCGGGAGGTGTGGATGCGCGAGGACGCGCCGAAGCCCTCGATGCCGCGGAAGACGCTGGCGCCGGCGAGACCGGCGGCGTGGGCGCGGTGCACGATCTCCGTGTACAGGGGCTTGCGGCGCCAGGTGTCGCTCTCGCCGATGAGGACGGTCAGCCGCAGGGCACGGCCGGTCAGCCTGGTCATCGCTGCCTCCACAGGAGAACGCGGCGGGTCGCCGTGGCCGCGACCCACACCGCGAAGAGGGCCGCCGACAGGGTCGCGGCGAGGTAGGCCAGGGCCGTGCCGGGACGGCCCGCGCCGCTGAGCTCGCGGATGTCGACGGCGTACGTCGAGAAGGTCGTGAACCCGCCGAGCACGCCGGTGCCGAAGAAGGGGCGCACCAGGCGGTGGGCGGCCACCGCCTCGGTGATCAGCACCAGGAACACGCCGATCACGGCACAGCCGACGACGTTCACCCAGAACGTGGTCCAGGGGAACCCGCCGGTACTCGTGGGCCACCACAGCGACGCCGCGTAGCGGGCGGCCGCGCCGATGCCGCCGCCGAGCGCCACGACGGCGACCACCGGGAACTGCCCCGTCCCGGTGGTCCTGCGAGGGGCGCCGGTACGGAGTCCCCCGGTCTCCGGAACTGTCATGTCGTCTGTCTCCCGCCCGGTCCGGGACCGCCCCTCCTCTTCGGGGTGATCACGGCCGGGCACCAGCGTAACGCCGTCTCACGTGGTCACGGGCGTCTCGCAGACCGCGATGCCCCGCTCCAGGAGGCTGCCCAGCACCAGTCGGCCGCGGGCCTCGCAGACGCTGGTGACCATGCGGAATGCGGCGCGCCGCCGAGTCGGCACGGGCGTCCCCCCGCTCGAACGCAGCGGGGAGTACGGGACCACGGTCCGGCCGTCGTCGTCGATCGCGAGCACACCGGTGGCGCCGAAGGGCCGGAACGGCGCCTTGACGGCCAGGCGGGCGGCGCGGCGGCGCACGGTGGGGCCGGCGCGGTGCAGGAGGTCGAGCGGGGGCACGCGCGGCCCGGCCAGGGCCACCCAGACGGGGCCGCCGGGCGCGCCGCGCCACAGGTTGTCGGGGAACCCCGGGAGGTGCTCGACGAGGGGCTCGGCCCGGCCTGCCCGTGGGCCGGTGAGCGGGAAGCGGGTGAGGCGGCGGGCGCCGGTCTCGGCGACGATCAGGAAGGAGTCGTCCGCGCCGCGCGCCAGGCCGTTGGCGAACTGCAGTCCCTCCAGGACGACCTCGGCCTCGCGGGCGCCGGGTTCGAGCCGCAGCAGGCGGCCCGTGCCGGTGTGCTCCACGAGGTCGCCCATCCAGTCCCGCAACGGGTGGACCCGGCTGGAGACGGTGAAGTAGACCGTGCCGTCGGGCAGGGCGACGACGTTGCTGCAGAAGCGCAGCCGCTCCCCCGCCGCCGACTCGGCCAGGACCCGGACGCCCGCGGCGCCCCTGTCCGGGTCGAGGCGCAGCAGTGCCCCGTCGGCACTGCACACCAACAGGTCGCCGTCCGGGAGGAGTTCGAGACCGAGGGGGCGGCCGTGGATCTCGCCGACGTGCTCGACCCGGGCCGTCGAGGGGTCGTCCACGCCGTCCACGCGCAGGATCCGTCCGTCCGACACTCCGGTCAGCACGCGGCCGGCGGGGTCGGCGACGACGTCTTCGGGGCCCTGGCCGGGGAGCGAGATGTACCGGAGAGGGACGAGAGCCGCCCGACGCTCCATGGAGTCCGCCTTCCGCGAGGAGGCGGTCATCCTCGCAGGCGGACGGAGCGCCGGCGCGGCGCGGTCGTGGTCCTTTGCCGGGGCTTTCCGCGCGGCGGCGGCCTTCCCCTCCCTTCCCGACGTCGCCTACCACCCCTTGTCGAACATGCGCGCGACCTCGGCGATGCGCATCTCGTCGCGCCGGTAGTAGGTGCGTCGTCCGATCCGCTTGGCGCGCAGCAGGCCGAGGTCCGCGAGCAGCGCGAGGTGGGTGTCGGCCACCTGCCGGCGCACGCCGAGCTTCGTCGCGATGACATCGGCGGGGACGCCGTCCTCGACGGGGTCGGCGTGACGCCGCGACGGGAAGTGCCGGGTCGGCTCCTTCAGCCACTCCAGGATGTCCAGTCGCCGCTCGCCCGCCGGAGTCCTCAGCATCCTCGGCCCCCCTCCGGCCCCTGCCCCGGGGCTCCGTCGTACCGCGCCCTTCCACTCTCGCGCAGCCGGGGCCGCCGTGTCCCGCTCTCCGGGAGCCTTGGCCGGGATCCAACGGGGTGGCGGCGCCGCGCTGTTCGGCGTGCTGCCGCAGGAGACGGACAGGGGCCCGGCCGCGCGGTGCGGACGGGCCCCTGCCGACTCGGGCCGGTGGTCAGCGGTGACGGAACCACGCCATGGAGGACAGGGCCCTGTCGTCGTAGCCGAACAGGGCCTGGTTCTCCCAGCCGTTGCCGGAGGAGGCGTCGGCCGGGTCCCAGCCGTTGCCGGCGACGGCGGTCCAGGTCGCCTCCCAGGAGAAGACGCCGAGGCCGCGGCCGTTCGGGACGGCCTCCACGAGGTTGGCGACGGTGTTCATCCAGGCGAGTTGTCCCGCGGCGGTCGCCGGGTAGCCGGCGACCAGCTCGCCGGTGGTGTCGATCTGGTTGACGAGGGAGTCGTCGCTGTCGAGACGGAAGGGGTAGGCCGTCTCGGCGATGAACACCGGCTTGCCGTACCGGGAGGCCGCGTCGTCCAGGGTGGTCTGGGCGGCGGCCGCCGAGCCGTGCCAGTAGCCGTAGTACGACAGACCGATCAGGTCGTAGTGGACGCCGTACGTCTTGGCGCTGTCGAACCACCAGCGCACGGTCGCGTCGTCGCCGGCGTTCGCCAGATGCAGAGCGACCCGGGTGCCGGAGGAGACGGCCTTCACCGCGCTGTAGCCGGAGTTGAGGAGGCCGGCGAGCTGCGACCAGTTGTCGGTGGAGCCCTCCGACCACAGCATGCCGCCGTTGATCTCGTTGCCGACCTGGACCATGTCCGCCGTGGTGCCCTGGGACTTGAGAGCGTCGAGGACGTCGTAGGTGTGGTGGTACACGTCCGTCTTGAGCTGACTGTACGAGTGACCGGACCAGGCGGCGGGCTTGGTCTGCTTGCCCGGGTCGGCCCAGGTGTCGGAGTAGTGGAAGTCGACCAGCAGCTTCATGCCGGCGGCCTTGATCCGCTTGGCCATGGCCAGCACGTGCGTCTTGTCGTTGTAGCCGTCGGCCGGGTTCACCCACACCTTCAGGCGCGCGTAGTTCATGCCGGCGTTCTTCAGGATGGCGACCGCGTCGCCGGTGGAGCCGGCGGCGGTCCGGTAGACACCGCCCTTGGCCTCGCTCTTGGCGAGGGAGGAGATGTCGGCGCCCTTGACGGACAGCCCGGTCGAGCCCGGGGTGAACGTCAGGTCGTCAACATTGATCCAGTTGCCTGCGTTCGCGTCACTGTTGATGCTGATGGTGCACTGGTTGTCGGTCACGTTGACCGACGTGACGATCCGCACCCAACTGCTGGACGACACCGGCAGGTCGGTGCGCTGCTCCGCGCTGCCGCAGTTCTTCAGGGCCAGGTACGCGGCCTTCTGGCCGCCGCCGGAGCGCACCCAGGCGGTGAGCGTGTAAGCGCCGTCGGCGAGCCCGGACAGGTACTGGTACGTCTCGACCTTGTAGGCGGAGGCCGAGTAGTGCGAGAGGCGGTAGCTCCCGCCGTGGCCGCCGGCCTCGGTGAAGGAGGCGGAGTTCTGACCGGCCGCCGAGTACGTCGACCAGCCGGTCGGCGTCGCGGTGCCGGCCGCGTCGCTCTCGAAGCCGCCGTTGGCGAGGGTGGCCGCCGCCTGTGCGGCCGGCGCGGGCAGCGCGGTGAGGGCGAGCCCGGCGGCCAGCGGCAGCAGGAGGGCCCTGAGAGTGCGTCTGGGATGGAACATCGTCGTCCGTCGTCCCTTCGACGTGATGGGGTGGGGTTCCCTCGTGGGGTGAGGGGCCCCCTCCGCTCGCGGCTCGCGGCTCCACGGGCGAAGGGGGAGTCGGCTCAGCCGTCGAGTCGCACGACCCGTACGGCTCCCGCCGGGACCGCGAGGCGGCCGGCGGCGCGTTCGCCCGTCAGCAGTTCGGCGCCGGCGGACTCCAGCGGCACCTTGGCGTCGGCGGCGGTGTGGTTGATCGCGAAGAGGTAGCTGCCCGACGCGCCGGAGCGGCGCACGACCTCCACGTCGTACGGCAGGTCGGCGCGCGGGGCGATCGCCGCGTCCTCGGCGGCCCGGCCGAGCACCGCGTCGAGGCCTTCCCGGCCGAGCCGGGTGGAGACGTACCAGGCGGTGCCCGCGCCGAGGCGGTGCCGGGTGACGGCGGGGCGGCCGGCGGCGAGGCCGTCGGCGTACGTCCAGACGGTCTCGGCGCCGCGCGGCACCACGAACTCCGTCCACACGTCGCCGCCGAGCTCGCAGCCGTCGGGGCCGGTCAGCCGCACGCTCTCGCCCTGGAGCAGCGGGGAGAACTCCTCGACGGTCAGGCCCAGCACGTCCCGCAGCGCGCCCGGGTAGGCCCCAGCGTGGACGGCGTCGTGCTCGTCGACGATGCCCGAGAAGTAGGACACCACCAGGGTGCCGCCGTTCTCCACGTAGGCCTTGAGGTTGTCGCCGGCCGCCTCGGTCATCAGATAGAGGGCGGGCGCCACGACCAGGGGGTACGTCGACAGGTCGGACTCGGGGCGGGCGAAGTCCACGGTGAGGTGGCGGTCGTAGAGGGCCTCGTAGAAGGCGTCGGCGCGCTCGCGCGGGTCGGCGTCCTCGCTGGGCCGCCAGGCGAGGTTCTGCGCCCACCAGGACTGCCAGTCCCACAGGATCGCCACGTCGGCCTCGGTGCGGGTGCCGCGCAGGGCGGCGAGGGAGTCGAGCGAGGCTCCGAGTTCGACGACCTCGCGCCACACGCGGGTGTCGGAGCCGCCGTGCGGGACCATCGCCGAGTGGAACTTCTCGGCGCCGCGCCGGGACTGCCGCCACTGGAAGAACATGGCGCCCTCGGAGCCGCGGGCCACGTGCGCCAGGGAGTTGCGAGCCATCTGGCCGGGGGCCTTGGCGGGGTTGCGCGGCTGCCAGTTGACGCCCGAGGTGGAGTGCTCCAGCAGGATCCAGGGGGCCCCGCCGGCGACGGAACGGGTGAGGTCGGCGGCCATCGCCAGGTTGACGTGGGTGCGTCGGCCGTCGGTGATCAGGTAGTGGTCGTTGGTGACGATGTCGACCTCGCGGCCCCAGGCCCAGTAGTCGACGGAGTCGCACTGGCTGAGGGCGGTCATGAAGTTGGTCGTCACCGGGACGCCGGGCGTGAGGCGGTGCAGGATGTCCCGCTCCGCGCGGAAGTTCTCGCGCATGGTGGCGTCGGCGAACCGCTTGTAGTCCAGGGCCTGGCCCGGATTGCCGACGGTCGGGGTGGCGCGCGGCGGGTTGACGTCGTCGAGGCTCGCGTAGCGCTGGCCCCAGAAGGCGGTCCCCCAGGCCTCGTTGACCGCGTCGACCGTGCCGTACGTCGTCGCCAGCCAGCGGCGGAAGTGGGCGGCGCAGGAGTCGCAGTAACAGGCGGAGACGGGCACGCCGTACTCGTTGTGCACGTGCCACATCGCGAGCGCCGGGTGGTCGGCGTACCGCTCGGCCAGGCGCGTGGTGATGCCGGACGCGGCCGCCCGGTAGTCCGCGTTGCTGTGGCAGATCGCGCCGCGGGAGCCGAACTCGTAGCGCACGCCCTCGGGGGTGACGGGCAGCGCCTCGGGGTGGTCGCGGTAGAACCAGACGGGCGGGGCGACCGTGGGCGTGCCCAGGTCGACGCGGATGCCGTTCTCGTGCAGCAGGCCGAGGACGCGGTCGAGCCAGCCGAAGTCGTACTCGCCCGGCGCGGGCTCCAGAAGGGCCCAGGAGAAGATCCCGACGCTCACCATGGTGACGCCGGCCTCCCGCATCAGCCGGACGTCGTCCCGCCAGACGGTTTCCGGCCACTGCTCCGGGTTGTAGTCCCCCCCGAAGGCGAGCCTGGTGAGGCCCCTGGGGCTGGTCTCCGGCATGAATGTCTCCCATTTAGTCGATCATTTGGGAACGTGCACACACAGCGGCGGCGTTCAGAGCCCAACATAACCGCACAGCAACAACCATTGACAAGTGTCCGGGATGTTTCTCTACTGTGAACGCTCACAGACGGCAGGACGAGGCTTCGCGACGATCGAGGCCCGCGCTCATGCCGTTCGCACGGCAGGTTTCCGCACCGGGCGGGAACCCAGGTCAGGGGAGAGATCCATGCCCAACACGAAGCGTCGGCGGCTCCTTGTCAGAGGTGCGGCCTCCGCCCTCGCCGTCACCCTCGGCGCCACCGCACTGGCCGCCTGCGGCTCGTCCGACGACGACAGCGGCGCCGAGTCCGGCCCGGTCTCGCTCACGTACTGGACGTGGACGCCCGGCATGGACAAGGTCGTGGACCTGTGGAACAAGGGCCAGGGCAAGAAGGACCGGATCACCGTCACGGTGAAGAAGCAGGCCTCGGGCGACACCCTCGTCACCAAGATCCTCACCGCGCACAAGGCCGGGAAGGCCCCCGACCTGGTCCAGGCCGAGTACCAGGCGCTGCCGACGCTGGTCAGCAACGACGCGCTGGCGGACATAGCGAAGAACGTCGGGGACGCGAAGAGCAAGTTCGCCGAGGGCGTCTGGCAGCAGACGACGCTGGGCACCGACGCCGTCTACGCGGTGCCGCAGGACATCGGCCCGATGATGTTCTACTACCGCGCGGACCTCTTCAAGCAGTACGGCCTGACGGTTCCCTCGACCTGGGAGCAGTTCGCCGAGACCGCGCGCGCCCTGAAGAAGAAGGCCCCCGACAAGGACCTGACCACCTTCTCCGCCAACGACTCGGGGCTGTTCGCGGGCCTCGCCCAGCAGGCCGGCGCCAAGTGGTGGACCACCTCCGGGGACAAGTGGAAGGTCGGCATCGACGACGCGGCCACCAAGAAGGTCGCCGACTTCTGGGGCGGCCTGGTCAAGGAGGGCGCCGTCGACGACCAGCCGATGTACACCCCGGCCTGGAACAAGGCGCTCGACACCGGCAAGCAGATCGCCTGGGTCTCCGCCGTGTGGGCGCCGGGCACCCTGACCACGGCCGCGCCCGACGCCAAGGGCAAGTGGGCCATGGCCCCGCTCCCCCAGTGGTCGAACAGCGGGAACGTCACCGGCAGCTGGGGCGGCTCCTCCACCGCCGTGACGACGGACTCCCGGCACAAGGAGGCCGCCGCCGAGTTCGCCGCCTGGCTGAACACCGACGGCGAAGCCCTCAACGCGCTGGCCAAGGAGGGCGGCATCTACCCGGCCTCCACCTCCGCCCAGCTCAGCGGCGCCTTCACCACGCCGCCGGACTATTTCTCGAACCAGGCGGACTTCTACACCCTGGCCGCCAAGATCGCCAAGACGACCGCGCCCTCGGCCTGGGGCCCGAACGTGAACGTTGCGTACACGACCTTCAAGGACGCCTTCGGCGCCGCCGCCAAGAACAAGTCGGACTTCTCCGCCGCCCTGGAGAAGATGCAGGCGACCACGGTCGCCGACCTCAAGAAGCAGGGCTTCGAGGTCGCCGAGTGACCATCGCACCCCGCCGTGGGCCGTACGGGGTCAAGGGGGCCCCGTACGCCCATCCGTCCCCCGGCGCCGCCCTCAGACGAGCGCGCAGCGCCCCCTACCTCTTCCTCGTCCCCGCCGCGGCCCTCTTCGCCCTGTTCTTCGCACTGCCCATCGGCTACGCGGTGTGGCTCAGCTTCCACAAGGTGCACGTCTCCGGCCTCGGCCTGGGCTCGGGCGCGCGGAAGGAGGTCTGGGCCGGCGTCGAGAACTACACCGACGCCTTCACCGACGACGAGCTGCTCCACGGCGCTCTGCGCGTCCTCGGCTACGGCTGCATCGTGGTCCCGGTGATGCTCGGGCTGGCGCTGCTGTTCGCGCTGATGCTCGACTCCGACAAGGTGCGGCTCGCCCCGTTCGCCCGGCTCGCGATCTTCCTGCCGTACGCCATCCCGGGCGTCGTGGCGGCGCTGCTGTGGGGCTTCCTCTACCTGCCGGACGTCAGCCCCTTCTACTACGTCCTGCAGAAGCTGGGCCTGCCGCAGCCGGACCTGCTCGACGGCGGTCCGCTGTACCTCGCCCTGTCGAACATCGCGGTGTGGGGCGGCACCGGCTTCAACATGATCGTCATCTACACCTCGCTGCAGGCCATCCCGGCCGAGGTGTACGAGGCGGCGAAGCTGGACGGGGCCACCCCGCTGCAGATCGCGCTGCGGGTCAAGATCCCGATGGTGGCGCCCTCGCTGGTGCTGACCTTCTTCTTCTCGATCATCGCCACGCTCCAGGTGTTCAGCGAGCCGACCACCCTCAAGCCCCTCACCAACTCCGTGTCCACGACCTGGAGTCCGCTGATGAAGGTCTACCGGGACGCGTTCGGCACGGGCGACGTCTACCAGGCGGCCGCCGAGGCCGTGATCATCGCGTTCGCCACGCTGGTGCTGTCCTTCGGATTCCTGCGGGGCGCGAACCGTCGCAACAAGCAGGAGGCAGCGCGATGAGTTCTCTCGCCGTCCACAAGGCCCCCGCGGCGGCCGGCGCCACGAGCGCGGCCCGCAGCCGGCCGCCGCTGCGCCGCCGGATCGCGCTGGTCCCCACGCTCACCCTGCTGCTGGGGGCGCTCTACTGCCTGCTGCCGGTGGCGTGGGTGGTGATCGCGTCCACCAAGTCGGGGCGGGAACTGTTCACCACGTTCACGTTCCTGCCGGGTTCGGGCTTCACCGACAACCTCAGGGACCTCAACGCCTACCGCGACGGCGTCTACTGGACGTGGATGGGCAACTCCGCCCTCTACGCCGGTCTGGGCGCGCTGCTGTCGACGTGCGTGTCGGCGTTCAGCGGCTACGCGCTGGCGACGTACCGCTTCCGCGGCCGCGAGACGATGTTCAACGTCCTGCTCGCGGGCGTGCTGATGCCGCCGGTCATTCTCGCCGTCCCGCAGTACCTGCTGCTGGCCCAGGCCGACCTCACGGACTCGTACTGGTCGGTGCTGCTGCCGCAGGTCCTCTCCCCCTACGGCGTCTACCTCGCGCGCATCTACGCGGCCGCGGCCGTGCCCGGCGACGTGGTGGAGGCCGGCCGCATGGACGGGGCGGGCGAGTGGCGGATCTTCACCCGCATCGCTCTGCCGATGATGATCCCGGGGCTGGTCACGGTGTTCCTGTTCCAGTTCGTCGCGGTGTGGAACAACTTCCTGCTCCCGTACATCATGCTGAGCGACGACGAGCGGTTCCCGATCACGCTCGGGCTGTTCACCCTCCTCGAACAGGGCGCCAACACCCCGGCGCTGTACACGCTGGTGATCACCGGTGCGTTCCTCGCGGTGCTTCCGCTCGTGGCGCTGTTCCTGGTCGTTCAGCGGTTCTGGAGCCTGGATCTGCTCTCCGGAGCCGTAAAGTCATGACCATGAACAAGGGTGCGGCCGGGGGCCGGCGCAAACCGCCGACCATCCACGACGTGGCGCGGGAGGCGGGCGTCTCGCGCGGCACCGTCTCGCGCGTGCTCAACGGCGGGCACTACGTCAGCCCGGCCGCGGCGGAGGCGGTCGACGCCGCCATCCGCAGGACGGGTTACGTCGTCAACCGGCACGCCCGCTCCCTGATCACCGGCCGTTCCGACTCCGTCGGCTTCCTGCTGACGGAGCCTCAGGAAAGGTTCTTCGAAGACCCCAACTTCAATGTGCTGCTGCGCGGTTGCACGCAGGCGCTGGCCGCGCACGACGTCCCCCTGCTGCTGATGCTGGCGGGGACCGAGGACGAACGGCGGCGCATCACCCGGTACATCACCGCCGGGCACGTCGACGGGGTGCTGCTGGTCTCCAGTCACTCCGGGGACCCGATCGCGACGGAGCTGCGCGAGGCGGGCGTGCCGCTGGTCGCGTGCGGCAAGCCGATCGGGATCGGCTCCAAGGTGAGCTATGTGGCCGCGGACGACCGTGACGGCGCGCGGGACATGGTGCGCCATCTGCTGGCGCAGGGCCGTCGGCGCGTCGGCGTGGTCACCGGGCCGCTGGACACCCCCGGCGGTGTGGAGCGGCTGGCCGGGTACCGGGAGGTGCTCGCCGAGGCGGGCATCGCGTACGACGAGCGGATCGTCGTCTCCGGCGACTACAGCCGGGCCAGCGGCGAGGCGGGCGCCGAGCGGCTGATGGAGCGGGCGCCGGACCTGGACGCGGTCTTCGTCGCGTCCGACCTGATGGCGCAGGGAGTGCTGACGGCGCTGCACCGCGCGGGCCGGCGGGTGCCCGAGGACGTCGCGGTGGGCGGCTTCGACGACTCCCCCGCGGCGACCGCGGCCAGCCCCGCGCTCACCACCATCCGCCAGCCCTGGGACCGCATCAGCAGCGAGATGGTCCGGGTGCTGCTCGCCCAGATCGGGGGCGAGGATCCGGCGGCGGTGATCCTGCCGACGGAGCTGGTCAAGCGCGAGTCGACCTGACGCCCGGGGTTCCGCGTCCGGTCGGGCCAACCGGTCAGGATCGGAGAAGCGGTCCGGCCCTTCCCCGGCCTAGCGTGAGCAGTGCGGGAACACGGACGTGTTCGCCCGCACCGCACACCGAGGAGGACGCCATGACCGCCGGCCTGCAGACCATCATCTATCCCGTCAAGGACCTCGACCGGGCCAAGGCCCTGTTCAGCGCGCTGCTGGAGGTCGAGCCGTACGCCGACGAGCCCTACTACGTCGGCTTCAAGGCCGCCGGCCAGGACGTCGGCCTGGACCCCAGCGGGCACTCCAAGGGCATGACCGGGCCGGTGCCGTACTGGCACGTCACGGATCTGCGCGAGCGGCTCTCGGCGCTGCTGGCGGCGGGCGCCGAGCTGCTGCAGGACGCCCAGGACGTCGGCGGCGGCAGGCTGATCGCCTTCGTCAAGGACGCGGACGGCAACCTGGTGGGGCTGCTCCAGGACCCGGCCGCCTGAACACCTCCCGGCAACCGCTTGCACCCGCACTAGTTGCAACGTCAATAATTGCTGGTTCGGTGTTACCGTGCGGGTATGGCAGCGAAAACGGCCGGGGCAGGCCTCGAGGAGCGGTGGCGGGACATCCTGTCGGTGCATGCGCGCACCATGTGCGAGATCGATCGCGCGCTCCATCCGCACGGCCTCGGCGCGAGTGACTTCGAGGTCCTCGACATCCTCGCCTCCGAGGCGCCGCGGGACGGCGATCAGTGCCGGGTGCAGAATCTCGCCGGACGGGTGCACCTGAGCCAGAGCGCGCTGTCCCGGCTCATCGGCCGCCTGGAGAAGGAAGGCCTGGTGGAGCGGTCCGTCTGCATGGAGGACCGCCGCGGGGTGTACGTCGCCCTGACCCGCAAGGGCCGCGACCTGCACGCCGAGGTGCTGCCGCTGCAGCGGCAGGTGCTGGAACGGATGCTGGCCGGGTCCTGATCCCGGCGGGCGAACGACCCGCGGGCGCTCGCTCCACCGCCCGCGCCGCCCCGCCGGCGGTGGCCGTCGGGACGTCGTGCGCCCCGAGGCCCGGGCGGTTCCCGCTGCGGGCGGGACGGGCGGCCGGGGCCGGTACGTCCTGCGTCACCGCGGCCCTCTCAGCGGACGAGCAGGGTGCGCACTCCTTCGGAGGTCAGCGTCAGCGGGTGATCGCCGGCTCCGTCGATGGAGAGCGACAGCTCTCCGCTCGGCCACTGCGCGGCGAGCGCGCCGAGCGGCACCAGTCGGTAGCGGTCGATCTCCGGCAGCAGGTCGGCCATCTCCGGCTCGGAGGTGAACACCGGCACCACGGGAGAACCCCCGGGCTGTTCCAGCACGGGCAGGGCGACCGTGGTGGGGTCGGTGACGTCCTCGTCAGTGGCGTCCTCGGGCACCGGGACGAGCACGTCACAGTGCGCGAGCGTGTCCAGTGCGACGGTGTCCCCGGTATCCCGCGCCAGCGCGTCCAGCGCGAGCGCGGCGGGATTGTTCGAGCGGTCGTGCGCGGGCGTCTCCATGGAAGCTCCCTGGTAGCGACGGTCTCGTAGCGGCGGTCCGGCCACGCGTACCCGACCGTGCGGGGATCAATCCCCCGGGCCGCAGGCGGCGCGCCCGGGCCGTCGACGGCACGGCGGGCACCACGGCCGGTCCCGAAAACCGGTGCGGCTGCCGGGCGCTTCTCGCCGGACGCGGTCCGGCCGTCGGCGGCACGGCGGGCACGACGGCCGGTCCCGAAAGCCGGTGCGGCTGCCGGGCGCTTCTCGCCGGACGCGGTCCGGCCGTCGGCGGCGTCGACGATCTCTCGCCTCGCCGAGCCGGGCCGTCGCCCGGCAGCCGGGAGGCCGTCGAGTCGTCCCGAGGTCGGACCCTCAGGGGGTGTGCCGGCGGGCCGACTCGTTCTCCTGGGCCATGCGCCGGAGCGCCATCAGGGCGGGCTCCAGCAGGACGGTCAGCAGCAGGGCGCGCTCGGCGGCTTCCAACGGGTCCGCCAGTCCTTCGAGTTGGTCGAGATCCAGGACGGCTGTCTGCTCGGCGAGCCGCGCGTACGGCAGCAAGGCGCGCCAGTCGAGCGGGACACCGAGGGAGCGCAGGGAGTCCAGGGTCTCGGCGAGAGCGGCGCGGGCGGGCGCCGCCTCGTGCACACTCCAGTCCAACTCCTGGACCAGCTGGTCGACCTCGGCCCCCTGCGGGGCGTCCTCGGCGGGCTTCTCGCCCACCCCCACGGAGCCCAGGGCCACACCCAGCAGGCGGTGGGTGTCGCCCGCGTGCTCGGCCAGGGCGCCGAGCACCTCCCGGGTGGTGCTGACCGACAGACCGCGCACGCCGGTCAGCGCGCGGACCAGGCGGAGCCGGCGCAGGTGCTGGTCGTCGTACTCGGCCTGGGTGGCGGCCGTCTGGCGGCCGGGCGGGAGAAGCCCCTCCCGGAGGTAGTACTTGATCGTCGTCACGGAGACGCCGCTGCGGCGGCTCAGTTCGGAGATGCGCATGCGGTCGGCTCCGCCTCACTCGTCGACTTGCCCCTGAATCTGGATACCTTTACTGTCTAACATAGATAGTGAAGGTATCTAGTATTTCTTCGCAGCACCGGACCGACGGCATGCGCCATGCCCCACCCCGCGTCGGACCATCGTCACCACTCCCGCACCCGTCACGGCCCGGGAAGACGAGGACGCGCCGGGCGGGTACGCGCGGGCCTTCCCACGACGTCCGCCGCCCGGCCTGACCGTCGGCCGGGCGGGCGCCCTCGGCCGCCTCGCCGTACAGCGGCCCACCGATGCCTGACAATCCCCCGACCAGGAGAATCCGCCATGCCGCTGTCCGAGAGCCCGGTTCTCGACGAACCGGCCGCCGCCCCGCCGCCCGAGCGCCGCCGCATCCCCCTGTGGCTCGCGATCGTCGCCGCCAGCGTGCCCATGTTCATGGTCGCGCTCGACAACCTGGTCGTCTCCACGGCCCTGCGCACGCTCGCCGTCGACCTGCGGGCCGACACGCAGGAGTTGCAGTGGTTCGTCAACGCCTATGTGCTGAGCTTCGCCTGTCTGCTCATGACCGGCGCCGCGCTCGGCGACCGGTTCGGACGCCGACGGGTCTTCGTCGCCGGCATCGCCCTGTTCACACTGGCTTCGATGGGCTGCGGCCTCGCCGACACCAGCGCCCAGCTGATCGCCTTCCGCACGGTCCAGGGCTTCGGCGCGGCGGCCGTGATGCCGCTGTCCCTGACCCTCCTCTCGCAGGCCGTGCCGGACCGGCTGCGCGGGATGGCGCTGGGCGTGTGGTCCGGGGTGAGCGGTCTGGCCGTCGCGATGGGCCCGGTGGTGGGCGGCGCGGTGGTGGACGGTCTTGACTGGCGGTGGATCTTCTGGATCAACGTGCCGGTGTGCTTGATCGCGATCCCGCTGGTGCTGTTCGCCCTGCGGGAGAGTTCGCTGCCCGGCGTGCGCCTCGACCTGGCCGGCATGGCGCTGGCGGCGGCCGGCCTGTGCGCGGCGGTCTGGGCCATCGTGCACGGCGAGCCCGACGGCTGGACGTCGGCGAAGGTGCTGGGCGCGTTCACGGCGGGCGCGGTGCTGCTGGCCGCGTTCGTCGCCCGGGAGGCACGCACTCCCGAGCCGATGCTGCCGCTGTCGTTCTACAGGGTGCGGTCCTTCACCCTCACCAACATCGTCTCGGCGACCATGTACTTCGGCGTCTTCGGCTCCCTCTTCCTCTTGGCGCAGTACCTCCAGATCGTGCCCGCACGCACCCCGCTGGAGGCCGGCGTGCGCACCCTGGCCTGGACGCTGATGCCGATGTTCGTCGCCCCGGTGGCCGGACTGCTCACCGACAGGGTGGGCGGCGGGCGGCTGATGGCGCTCGGCCTCTTCCTCCAGGGGGTCGGCCTGGGCTGGATCAACCTCGTCGCGGACGTCGACACCGCCTACACGTCGCTGGTCGGGCCGATGGTCGTCGCCGGCGTCGGCATGGGCTTCGTGTTCGCGCCGACGGCGGCGGTGGTGCTCGCTTCGGTCGCCAAGCAGCACGCGGGCAAGGCGTCCGGGGCCAACGCCACGGTCCGCGAGATCGGTGGGGCCCTCGGGATCGCCGTGCTGAGCACGGTCTTCGTGGCGCACGGGGGCACCCAGGATCCGCGGCGGTTCGTGGCCGGCCTGCACCCCGCGGTGTGGGTCGGCGTCGCGGTGGTGTTCGCGGGCGCTCTGTGCGCCCTGGCCGTCCCGCGCCGGCAGCAGACGCCCGAGGAGGTCTGATCCGCGTGCCGGCGCGGCAGGCGAGTGCGGGCCCGCCCGCACTCACCGCGCTCGCGGCGCTCGCTCGCGAGGAGCCCTCCGCTGCCGTCCTGAGCTCCCCCTGCACACCTGAGCACTGGCCCGCTTGAATGATCGATCGACCAGAGGGTTAGCATATGAGCGCCACCTAGCTCGAAAGATAGGCCCGTGACGCTCAACGACGATTCGTTCACTGACTGGAAGAACCGCGAGGAGATCGCGGAGTCGATGATCCCGATGATCGGGAAGCTGCACCGCGAGCGGGACGTCACCGTCCTGCTGCACAGCCGCTCCCTGGTGAACAAGTCGGTGGTCAGCATCCTCAAGACCCACCGGTTCGCCCGGCAGATCGCGGGCCAGGAGCTCTCGGTCACCGAGACGCTGCCCTACCTGGAGGCCCTCACCGCGCTCGACCTCGGCCCGTCCCAGATCGACCTCGGCATACTCGCCGAGAGCCACCGGGCCGACGACCGCGGCCTGTCCGTGCCGGCCTTCACCGCCGAGGCCGTCGCCGGGGCCACGGGCGCGAACAAGATCGACCGCCGCGAGCCGCGCGACGTCGTCCTGTACGGCTTCGGCCGCATCGGGCGGCTCGTCGCCCGGCTGCTGATCGAGAAGTCCGGCTCCGGCAACGGCCTGCGGCTGCGCGCCATCGTGGTGCGCGGCGGCGGGGGCCGGGCCGCCGACGATCTCGTCAAGCGGGCGTCGCTGCTGCGCCGCGACTCCGTGCACGGCCAGTTCCAGGGCACGATCACGGTCGACGAGGCCGCCAACCGCATCATCGCCAACGGCAACGAGATCACGGTCATCTACGCCGACGACCCGTCCGAGGTCGACTACACGGCGTACGGCATCGACAACGCCATCCTGATCGACAACACCGGCAAGTGGCGTGACCGCGAGGGCCTCTCGCAGCATCTGCGACCCGGCATCGACAAGGTGGTGCTGACCGCGCCGGGCAAGGGCGACGTCCCGAACATCGTGCACGGCGTCAACCACGACACGATCAAGCCGGACGAGCGGATCCTGTCCTGCGCCTCCTGCACCACCAACGCCATCGTCCCGCCGCTGAAGGCGATGAACGACGAGTACGGCGTGCTGCGCGGCCATGTGGAGACCGTCCACTCGTTCACCAACGACCAGAACCTGCTGGACAATTACCACAAGGCCGACCGTCGCGGCCGCTCGGCGCCGCTGAACATGGTCATCACCGAGACCGGCGCCGCCTCCGCGGTCGCCAAGGCGCTGCCGGACCTCAAGGCGCCGATCACCGGCAGCTCGATCCGGGTCCCGGTGCCGGACGTCTCGATCGCGATCCTGAGCCTGCGGCTCGGCCGCGAGACGGACCGCGACGAGGTCCTGGAATACCTGCGCGGTGTCTCGCTGACCTCGCCGCTGCGGCGCCAGATCGACTTCACCACGGCGCCGGACGCGGTCTCGATGGACTTCATCGGCTCGCGCCACGCCTCGATCATCGACGCCGGCGCCACCAAGGTCGACGGCGACAACGCGATCCTCTACCTCTGGTACGACAACGAGTTCGGCTACTCCTGCCAGGTCGTCCGCGTCGTCCAGCACGTCTCGGGCGTGGAGTACCCGACGTACCCGGCGACGAGCGACTGAGGGGCTGCTGACGGGCTGCCGACCGGTGGCCACCCACTCCGGCCGACGGGCGCGGGGAACTCGGCGAGTGCCCCGCGCCCGTCGTCGCGCCGATCCGTCAGGCGGGCGTCTCGGGGCGGCCGGACTCGGCCCAGTGGGTGTGGAAGGCGCCGGGGCGGTCGGTGCGGCCGTAGGTGTGGGCGCCGAAGTAGTCGCGCTGCCCCTGCAGCAGCGCGGCGGGCAGCCGCCCGGCGCGCAGTGTGTCGTAGTGGGCGAGCGCCGCGGAGAAGGCCGGCACCGGGATGCCCCGGCGGGCGGCGGAGGCCACGGTCTCGCGCCAGGGCACCTGCGCGTCGGTGATCTCCATGGCGAACTCCATCTCGCCGAGCAGGCTGACCAGCTCCGGGTCCGCCGCGTACGCGGCGCGGATGCGGTCGAGGAACGAGGCGCGGATGATGCAGCCGCCCCGCCAGATCCGCGCGACCGAGCCGAGGTCGATCTTCCAGCCGAACTCGCCGGCCGCGTCCTGGATCATCTTCCAGCCCTGGTCGTAGGCGATGACCTTCGACGCGTACAGGGCGTGCTCGACCTGCGAGGTGAAGCGCGAGGCCTCGGTGCGGCTGAGCGGGGGCGTGGTGCCGCCGGGGAGTCCGGCGTAGGCGGCGCGCAGTTCGCGCTGGCCCGAGGCGGCCCGGGCGAAGGTGGCCTGGGCGATGGCGGTGACCGGCGAGCCCAGGTCCAGGGCCGTCTGCACGGTCCAGCGGCCGGTGCCCTTCTGGCCGGCGGCGTCGGCCACGACGTCGACGAACGGCCGCCCGGTGACGGCGTCGGTGTGGGCCAGGACCTCGGCGGTGATCTCGATGAGGTACGAGCCGAGCCGGCCCTCGTTCCAGGTGCGGAAGACGTCGGCGATCTCCGCCGGGGTGTAGCCGGCGACCTGGCGCAGCAGGTCGTACGCCTCGGCGATGAGCTGCATGTCGGCGTACTCGATGCCGTTGTGCACCATCTTGACGAAGTGCCCGGCCCCGTCGGTGCCGATGTGGGTGGCACAGGGCTCGCCGTCCACCTTCGCGCTGATGGACTCGAACATCGGGCCGAGGACGTCGTACGACTCCAAGGAGCCGCCGACCATGACGGCGGGCCCGTTCAGCGCGCCCTCCTCACCTCCGGAGACGCCGGCGCCGACGAAGTGCAGCCCGCGCGCACGCAGGGCCTCCTCGCGGCGGCGGGTGTCGGCGTAGTGGGCGTTGCCGCCGTCGATGATCATGTCGCCGGGCTCCAGCAGCGGGGCGAACTCCTCGATGACCGCGTCGGTTACCTCGCCCGCCTGCACCATGATCATCAGTCGTCGGGGACGTACGAGCGCCGCCACGAAGTCGGCGGCCGACTCTGCGGGGACGAAGGCGCCCTCGTGCCCGAACTCCTCGACCAGCGCGCGGGTGCGACCGGCGCTGCGGTTGTGGACGGCGACGGTGTAGCCGTTGCGGGCGAAGTTGCGCGCGAGGTTGCGGCCCATCACGCCGAGGCCGGTGACGCCGATGGCGGCGGTTGCGTTCACGAGGTACGTCCCTTGGATCGGTGTCGCGGTCGGAGGGGCGGGCGGCCCCCGGTACCCCCAGGTACGGACCGCCGGCCGGTTCTTCTCGATTCCCGGCCGATTCCTTGACCGGACCGGCCCCCCACCCCACGACCGCTGCCGGAGCGCCGGCGCCGACCGGAGCCCTAGCGGCGCCGCCAGGGCAGCGCCGCGTCGGCCTGCGTGCTCTCGGCCCGGTGCAGGGCCTGGCTGATCGCCTCGCCGATGTCCGCGAACTGACGCACCTGCTCGGGGGTGAGGACGTCGAAGACCGCGCGGCGCACGGCCTCGACGTGACCGGGGGCCACCTGCTCCAGCAGCGCCCTGCCCTCGTCGGTGAGGAAGGCGAGCTGGCCGCGGCCGTCGGCGGGATCCTCCCGGCGGTCGACGAGACCGACCTCGCGCAGCCGGTTCACGGCATGGGTGAGCCTGCTGCGGGTGATCTTCAGACGCTGGGCCAGGTCCGACATGCCGAGGGCGCCGTCGGTGGCCATGGAGAGATAGGCCAACAGGCTGTAGTCCGCGTGCGTCATCCCCGCGTCGCGGCGCAGCTGGCGGTTGAGATGGTCGGCGAGCAGGGTGGAGAACTCGACGTAGGCCAGCCAGGCCCGTCGTTCGTCGGCGTTGAGCCAGCGGGGCGTCGTGGACATGGCCTCACATTACGGGGTGCCCGAACGGCAGCCGGAGGGTCCGGGCGGCGTCCACCGGCGTCCACCGGCTGCTTCGGCGGCAGGGCGGACGACCGTCGCCCGGCCGTTCGTGGTTTGCCTCCCGGACGTCGGCGTCGACGGGGGCGGGCACACCGGTGACCGACGGAGGCGGGCGGCGCCTCCGCCGGTCGGCGGGCCTACGGCCGCGCGAACAGAGAACCCGTCAGACAGTGGCGCACGCGCCGCCGTTGAGGGTGAAGGCGGCGGGCGCGGCGTTGGTCGCGCCCTTGCTGCCGATGAAGCCGACGGTGACCGAACCGCCGGCGGGGACGGTGGAGGTGTAGGCGGCGGGGGTCACGCTCACCGAGCCGCCGGTCTGGGCCGCGGTTCCGCCCCACATGCTGGCGACGGTCTGGCCGTCCGCGAAGGCGAAGGCGAGCCGCCAGCCGCTGACGGGGGTGGAGCCGGTGTTGCGCAGGGTGATGTCACCCTGGAAGCCGCCCGGCCACTCCCCCACCACGCGATAGCCGACGGAGCAGGCCACGGCGGGTGCGCTCGCGGTGGTGACGTTCACGGCGGCCGAGCGGGCGGAGCGGTTGCCGGCGGCGTCCCGGGCGTAGACGGCGAAGGCGTACGCCGTGTTCGCCGTCAGACCGGTCACGGTGGCGGTGGCCGTGGTCGTCGCGGCGACGCCGGTCTCGGTGGTCCCGCTGATCCGCACCACGTCGTAGCCGGCGACGCCGACGTCGTCGGTGGCGGCGGTCCAGGAGAGGGTGGCCGAGGTCGCCGTCACCGCCGTCGCGATCGGGGCGCCGGGGGTGGTGGGGGCCTGGGTGTCGCCGGGGCTTGCGCCGCCGAAGACCGTGGCCTCCTTGGCGGTCTGGGCGATCCCGTTCACGCCGTTGAAGATGCGCTTGCCCCAGGAGCTGAGCCGGGCGGGGTCGAAGTCGAGCGTCAGGTCGAGGATCGGGTCCGTGTTGCCGCTCCACGACCAGGCCAGGTAGCCGAGCCTGAGCTGCTGGGCGGCGGCCATCATGGTGTCCTCGTCGGGGTCCCCGTACTGGTCGGCGGGACCGCCGAACTCGCCTATCAGAAGGGGCAGTCCGGCGTCGACGAAGGCGTTGAGGTAGTCGGTGACCTCGGCCGCCGTGTCGAAGACGCTGTACATGTGGATGGAGAAGATCAGGTTGCCGGTGGAGTCGGCGTCGTACACGGACCGGGCGTTGGCCTTCATCACGCCCTGCCAGTCCTGGCCCCAGTTGGGTGCGTCCACCATGATCGTGTGCTGGAAGCCGGCGGCGCGCAGTTTCTTGACCGCGGCGATCGTGGGGGCGGTCCAGCCCTGCGGGTCGGTGTTCCCCCAGGGCTCGTTGCCGATGTTGACGATGACGTAGTCCTCCTGGCCGGCCAGGACGTCCTTGAGACCGATCCAGTAGTCGGCCGCCTGGTCGAGGGTGCCGGCCGCGCTGTCCTCGCCGTAGCCGGTGGTGTCGTGCACCTCCAGGACGCAGATGAGCCGGTTGGCCTTGCACTGGGCGATGACGTTCGCGACGTCGGCGGAACTGTTGGCGCTCCAGCGGTGGCCGTCGGCGAGGACGACGCGCACGGCGTTGGCGCCCATCGCCTTGATGTCTGCGAGCGACTGCTGGGTCCGGCCCGGATACCAGGCGTGGGCGTGGTTGACGCCCCGCATGACGAAGTCCTTCCCGTTGCCCTCGACCAGGCGGCCGTCGCTGATGTGGAGACCGGCGGCGCGGGTCCCGGATGATCGGGCCTGGTCCTGTGCGTGGGCGACGGCCGGGCACAGCGCGCCGACGAGGACCAGGCCGAGCAGGGCCGTGAGCCTGGTCAGCAGCGTGCCCAGAGAGCTGCCCGCGGGGTGTCTGTGCAGGGCGCCCGGCGTCGTGCGTCCGGTCGTGCTTCTTGACGTGCTTCTTGTCGTTCTCACTGCGACTCCAGGAGTGAGGCCAAGAAACTCAGGCGGCAGAAAGGGAGGCGATCGCGATGTGGGAGCGCTCCCATGAAGCCACTGCGTCAAGTACACGTCAAGACGTCGCGCACGTCTTCGCGGCCCGCCTGCGAGAGCGCGGGCCGCGCGAGCACCCCAGGCCCGCGACGCACGGCGGCAGGGCGTCAGGCGTCGTCCGGTGCTCCGCCCCGCGCGAGGTCGGCGGCCCAGAACTCGCCGTCGGGATAGCGGTATTCGGCGAGCGAGGCCGGGTGCATGGCCGCGGAGAAGCCCGGGGTGAGCGGGGCCGTGTAGTGGCCGTCGCGGATCACCACCGGGGCGGTGAAGTGCTCGTGGAGGTGGTCGACGTACTCGATGACCCGGTCCTCGGTGGTGCCGGAGACGGCCAGGTAGTCGAACATCGCCAGGTGCTGGACGAGTTCGCACAGCCCCACTCCCCCGGCGTGCGGGCACACCGGCACCCCGAACTTGGCGGCGAGCAGCAGGATCGCCAGGTTCTCGTTGACGCCGCCGACCCGTGCCGCGTCGATCTGCAGCACGTCGAGCGCGCCGGCCTGGAGGAGCTGCTTGAAGACGACGCGGTTCTGCACGTGTTCGCCGGTGGCGACCTTCACCGGCGCCACCGCCTCGCGGATGGCGGCGTGTCCGAGGATGTCGTCGGGACTGGTGGGTTCCTCGATCCAGTACGGGTCCAGCGCGGCCAGGGCGCGGGTCCACTCGATCGCCTCGTCGACGTTCCAGCGTTGGTTGGCGTCGACGGCGATGCGCACGCCGTCGCCGACGGCGGCACGGGCCGTGCGCAGCCGCCGCAGGTCGTCGGCGCGATCGGCGCCCACCTTGAGCTTGATCTGGGTGAAGCCGTCGGAGACGGCCTGCTTGGCCAGGCGGGTGAGCTTCTCGTCGGAGTAGCCGAGCCAGCCCGGCGAGGTGGTGTAGGCGGGGTAGCCACGCTCCAGCAGCAGCCGCTCGCGCTCGGCGAGCCCGGTGCGCGCGTTCCGCAGCAGGGCGAGCGCCTCCTCGGGGGTGAGCACGTCGGCGATGTAGCGGAAGTCGACCTGGGAGACCAGCCATTCGGGGTCGGCGTGGGCCAGCAGGCGCCACAGCGGCTGCCCGGCGCGCTTGGCGGCCAGGTCCCAGACGGCGTTCATGACCGCGCCGATCGCCATGTGCATCACGCCCTTCTCGGGCCCGAGCCAGCGCAGTTGGCTGTCGCCGATCAAGTCGCGGTCGAGGGAGCCCGGGTCGGCGCACAGCTCGTCCACCGACCGCCCCAGCAGGTGCGGGCGCAGGGCCTCGATGGCGGCGACCTGAACGTCGTTGCCGCGTCCGATGGTGAAGGTGAAGCCGTGGCCCTCGAACCCGTCGCCGGAGTCGGTCCGCAGCACCACGTAGGCGGCGGAGTAGTCGGGATCCGGGTTCATCGCGTCGGAGCCGTCCAGCTCCCGCGAGGTCGGGAAGCGGATGTCGCGGGTGTCCACCGCCACGATCCGGGCCGGGGTTGCGGTCAAGGGAGCGCCCTTCATGCTCGATGACACTGATACATCGGAGGAATTCCCGAACCGCGACTTTAGGGGCATCGGGCGGCGCTGACAACACCCCAGCACACCCGTCATTTGCTCGAAGACGACCCCTTGTCAGCACAGGCGACGCCGTCGTAACGTCCTCGGCGTTCGAGATACATCGGAGGAATCCTCGCCTCCCCGACCGCGCTCGCGCTCTCCCCGCGGACCGACGCGCTCCTGCCCCTTTCGTCCCTCACCTCGCGCGACTCCCAGCCCTGGCAAGGAGAGAACCCGGCCATGAATCTCGCCCGCACCCGTTCCACCGCCGCAGCAGCCGGCGCCGTCATCGCGGCCCTCGCTCTTTTGACCGCCTGCAACCGCGGCAGCGCCGGTTCGGACAGCGCGGGCGGCGACAGCCCCGCCGTCGGCATCGACCTGCCGCGGTCCGACTCCGACTTCTGGAACTCCTACGCCCAGTACCTGAAGAAGGACATCAAGTCCGACGGCGTGAACGCCCTGCCGCTGAGCAACTCCCAGAACGACGTCACCAAGCTGGTCGCCAACGTGCAGGTGTTCCAGAACACCGGCGCGAAGGCCGTCGTCATGGCGCCCCAGGACACCGGCGCCGTCGCCTCCACGCTGGACACGCTCGCCGCGAAGAAGATCCCGGTGGTCAGCGTCGACACCCGCCCCGACAAGGGCGACGTCTACATGGTGGTCCGCGCCGACAACCGGGCGTACGGAACCAAGGCCTGCGAGTACCTCGGCAAGCAGCTCGGCGGCAAGGGCAAGGTGGCCGAGCTCCAGGGCGCGCTGGACTCCATCAACGGACGCGACCGGTCCGAGGCCTTCGCCTCGTGCATGCGGCAGAAGTTCCCCGGCGTCACGATCTTCGAGCTGCCCACCGACTGGAAGGGCGACGTGGCCTCCGCCAAGCTGCAGAGCCTGCTCGCCCAGCACCCCGATCTCGGCGGCGTCTACATGCAGGCCGGCGGAGTCTTCCTGCAGCCGACCCTGGCCCTGCTGGAGCAGAAGAAGCTGCTGAAGCCGGCCGGCCAGAAGGGCCACATCTCGATCGTCTCCAACGACGGCATCCCGCAGGAGTTCGACGCCATCCGCAAGGGCCAGATCGACGCGACCGTCTCCCAGCCCGCCGACCTCTACGCCAAGTACGCGCTGTACTACGCCAAGGCCGCGGCCGAGGGCAAGACGTTCCAGGCGGGGCCCACCGACCACCACTCCACGATCATCAAGATCCCCAACGGCCTGGAGGACCAGCTGCCCGCGCCGCTGGTGACCAAGGACAACGTCGAGGACAAGTCCCTGTGGGGCAACAACGTGGGCCGGTGACCCGCCCGACCGCATCAGCGCCCGCACCCCTGGAAGGACGGTACCCGTCATGGCGGACACCCCGACCGCGTCGGCGCACGCCGCCGGTCCGACCCCGGTCGCCGAGGCCGTCGGGGTCGGCAAGCGGTTCGGCGCCACCGTCGCACTGCGCGACGCCCGCATCGCCGTCGCCCCCGGCGAGGCGCACGCCCTGGTGGGCCGCAACGGAGCCGGCAAGTCGACGCTCGTGTCCCTGCTCACCGGACTGCGCCGACCCGACACCGGGACCCTGCGGTTCTCCGGCGAACCCGCGCCGCCCGTGGGGGACATCGACGCCTGGCGGGCCCGGGTGGCGTGCGTCTACCAGCGTTCCACGATCATCCCGGACCTGACCGTCGCGGAGAACCTCTTCCTGAACCGGCAGAGCGCCGGCCCGCTGCAGCCCATCCACTGGCGGCGCTTGCGGCGCCGGGCCGAGGAACTGCTCGGCGAGTACGGGGTGGACGTCGACGCCACCGCGCGGGCCAGGGACCTCACCGTGGAACAGCGGCAGTTCGTGGAGATCGCGCGCGCCCTGTCGTTCGGCGCGCGCTTCATCATCCTCGACGAACCGACGGCGAAGCTCGACGCGCGCGGCATCGGCCGCCTCTTCGACAAGCTGCGCGACCTGCGGCGTCAGGACGTCGCCTTCCTCTACATCTCGCACCATCTGCAGGAGGTGTACGACCTCTGCACCACGGTCACGGTGTACCGGGACGCCACCCACATCCTCACCGCGCCCGTGTCCGAGGTCGGTCACCGGGCCCTGGTGGAGGCCATGACGGGTGAGACGACCGCTGCTGCCGCCGCCGGTCCGTCCGGCGGGCGCCGGGCCGCCGGGCCGGGCGCACCCGACGAACGCCCCGAACTCCTGGCCGTCGAGGGGCTCACGCTCCCCGGCGCCTGCCGAGGGCTGTCCCTGTCCGTGCGTTCGGGCGAGGTCGTCGGACTGGCCGGGGCCGCGGCCAGCGGCAATGTGCGGGTCGGGGAGGCCGTCGCCGGTCTGCACCGCGCCGAGGCGGGCCGCGTCCGCGTCGGCGGCCGGACCGTGCGCACCGGCAGCGTGCCGTCGGCGCTGGCCGCGGGCGTCGGCCTGGTCCCCGAGGACCGCCACCTCCAGGGTCTGGTCGGCAACCGCAGCGTGGCGGAGAACGCGACGCTCACCGTCACCGACCAGCTCGGCCCGTTCGGCACCGTGCTGCCCGCTCGCACCCGGGAGTTCGCCCGGCGCATGATCCGCGACCTCGACATCAAGACCCCGGGGCCGGCCACCCCGGTGTCCGCGCTCTCCGGCGGCAACCAGCAGAAGGTCGTCGTCGCCCGCGCCCTGGCCACCGACCCCCGCGTGCTGGTGGCCGTCCGCCCCACCAACGGGGTCGACGTCAAGTCCAAGGAGTTCCTTCTGCGTCGCGTCCGCGAGGTCGCGGACGGCGGGAAGGCCGCGCTGATCGTCTCCGACGAGCTGGACGACCTCAGGGTGTGCGACCGGGTCGTCGTGATGTTCCACGGCCGCGTGGTCGCCGAGTTCGCCCCCGGCTGGCGGGACGAGCAGGTGGTCGCCGCCATGGAAGGCGTGGCCGACCGGACGGCCCCCGACGCCGACGCGCCCGACACAGACGAGGACGAGAGGTAGTCATGTCCGCCACCACCGATGTCACCGACCCCGCAGCCGGCGTGGCCCGGACGACCGCCGGGAACTCCCGGCGCGGGATCGGTCTGGGACGGTTCCGTGAACTGTCCCTGATCCCGGCCATCCTGGTCCTCGGGCTGATCGGGTTCATCGTCTCGCCTGCCTTCCTGACCTCCGACAACCTCATCGGCGTGGCCCAGCAGTCCACCGAACTGAGCCTGCTGGTGCTCGCCACCGCCCTCATCCTGATCAGCGGACGGATGGACCTGTCCCTGGAGTCCACCATCGGAGTGGCCCCGGTCATCGCCGTCTGGCTCGTGCTGCCCACCAGCGGCGCCCGGTTCACCGGACTGGGGCTGCTGCCCGAGTGGACGGCGATCCCGCTGTGCCTGCTGGTGGGCGCGGTGATCGGCGCCGTCAACGGGTTCCTGATCCTGAAGCTGCGGCTCAACGGCTTCATCGTCACCCTCGGGATGCTCACCATGCTGCGGGGACTGCAGGTCGCCCTCTCCGAGGGCCAGTCCATCGTCGAACTTCCGTCCTCCTTCACCTACTTGGGCAAGGCGTCCTGGTGGGGCGCGCCCGCCGCGATCTGGATCTGCGTGGTGCTGTTCGCCCTCGGCAGCGCGGCGCTGGCCTGGCTGCGGCACGGGCGGGCGCTCTACGCGATCGGCGGCAACGCGGAGGCCGCCCGCACCGCCGGCATCCGCGTCGACCGGATCGTGTGGCTCGTCCTGGTCATCGGCAGCGTGCTGGCCGCGTTCGCCGGCATCCTCTACAGCGGCCACTACGGCTCCATCTCCGCGACCCAGGGCAGCGGCTGGATCTTCCAGGTCTTCGCCGCGACCGTCATCGGCGGGGTGAGCCTCAACGGCGGCAAGGGGTCCGTGTTCGGCGCGCTCACCGGAGTGCTGACGCTCCAGCTCGTCGTCAACGTCATGACGCTGGCCGGTGTGCCGCCGCTGTGGAACCAGTTCCTCAACGGCGCGATCATCATCGTCGCCCTGGTCATCTCCCGCTTCGCGTCCGGCGAGAAGCAGGAGTAGGCGCGGGAGGAGGGGCGGCCCAGGGGCGGGCGAAGGAGCACGAGAGGGAGCCGGTGCGCACGGAGGCACGCTCGTGGCACTGACCGACGAGGCCATGGACAAGATCAAGGCGATGATCGTGGCCGGCGACCTCGCGCCGGGCTCCCGGTTGCCCAAGGAGGAGATCCTCGCCGGACAGCTCGCTCTGTCGCGCAGTTCGCTGCGCGAGGCGGTACGGACGCCGACCGCGATACGGATCCTGGTCACCCGGCAGGGGGACGGCAATACCCTGCGCGACGGAACACGGACCGAATTCCCGGCACACCGCCCGGGGGTTCCACTGGATCCGCTTTCCCGTCTTGACCTTTCGGTGACGGGAATGTGTGGATGTTGTACCCGCCCGTCGTGCGGTGCCTGCGTATAGGCCTTTCGGTACTGATTCGGTCCGTCGCCGCCCACCACGACGGCTTGCGGCGATTTCCGCGGTGCAGTAACTACGTGAAGCATGAATCTGTTCACCCGCGGCGCGTCCGTCCGGCGGTCGGCGCCCCCAGTCGCTCCGCACCCCACCGTCGGCCCGCCCGGTGTTCGGCCGGATCCCGCTCTGGCGGCGCTGACCGGAGAGTGGATGATCGACCCGGCACACAGCCGCATCGGCTTCTCCGTCCGCCACGCCCTGGTGACGACGGTGCGCGGGGCCTTCACCGAGTACCGGAGCCGCCTCTGGTTCGACGGGCGCGACCCGTCCCGTTCACGCGCCGAGATCCTGCTGTCCACGGCCAGCGTCGACACCGGCGTGGAGCAGCGCGACGCCCACCTGATCGGCCGTGACTTCCTGGACGCGGCGAGCTATCCCCATATGCGTTTCACGAGTACCGCCGTGGAACTCGCCGACCCGGACGTCTATCGCATGACGGGCGACCTCACCATCAAGAACGCCACTCGTCCCGTTGTTCTCGAACTCACCTACATAGGGCACGTCACCGACCCGTTCGGATATGAACGCGCGGGTTTCGACGGCACCACCACGATCGACCGTTCCGAATGGGGCCTCACCTACAATGCCCGGCTGGCCGAGGGCGGCGCGATGGTCAGCGAGAAGGTGCGGCTGCAATTCGACATCGCCGCGATTCGCACCCCCGCCGCCGACTGACCGCCGTCGCCGGCCGGCCGGAGCACCCCGTCACCGCCGGGCCGCCGCGCCGCGCACCCGGGCCGCCGCGCCGCGCACCCGGGCCGCCGCGTCGCAGGCCCGGGCCGCCGTCAGCCGCGGCCGTCGTCGTTTCCGCCCTCGGGGTGGTTTACGGCCGCTCGGTCACGGGCGCGAGCCCGTCCGCTCGGACACTGAGCGAGACGGCGGGCCGCCGCCGGGACGAGGGGAACCCATGACGGACAGCAGGCTTCTGATCGCTGTGCCGGAACATCCACGGGACGAGGGCGCGGGCGCCCAGCAGTTGGTGCGCATCCGGGAGGCCGTCGAGGCGAAGGGGTTCGACGTCCGCTGGGCGGTCGACGCCGCCGACGCGGAGGCGGTGCTGCGGACCGAGGCCGGTCTGACCGCCGCACTGATCGCCTGGGAACTGCCGTACCCGGGAGGTGCCGGGGACGGGCCCGGCGGGGCCAGCGTCCTGCGCTCCCTGGGCCGGCGCTTCCGTGACCTGCCGGTGTTCCTGGTCATGGCCGACGACGGCGTCAGGGATCTGCCGCTGTGGGTGTCCGAATCGGTCGTGGGCTACGTCTGGCCGCTGGAGGACACGCCCGCCTTCATCGCGGGCCGCATCACCACCGCCGCCCGCGCCTACCGGGAAGCCGTCCTGCCGCCCTTCTTCCGCGCGCTGCGCCGCTTCGACGACGCGCACGAGTACTCGTGGCACACCCCGGCCCACTCCGGCGGCGTCGCCCTGCTGAAGTCGCCCGCGGGGCGGGCCTTCCACGACTACTTCGGCGAACGGCTGCTGCGCAGCGACCTGTCGATCTCGGTGGGGGAACTCGGTTCGCTGTTCGAGCACACCGGCCCGATCGGCGAGGCGGAGCGCAACGCGGCGCGGGTCTTCGGCGCCGACCTCACGTACTTCGTGCTGCACGGGGACTCCACCTGCAACCGTGTGGTCGGTCACTTCAGCGTCACCCGGGACGAGATCGCGCTGGTGGACCGCAACTGCCACAAGTCGGTGCTGCACGGGCTGGTCGTGTCGGGCGCACGGCCCGTCTATCTCGTCCCCACCCGCAACGGCTACGGGCTGGCCGGGCCGTTGCCCCCGGCCGAGCTCGCTCCCGAGTCGGTCGCCGCCCGGATCGCGGCGAACCCGCTGACCGAGCACGCGCTGTCACCGCAGGCCCAGTACGCCGTCTTCACCAACTCCACCTACGACGGGCTGTGTTATGACGCCTCGGCGGCGGCGCGGGCGCTCGCCGCGAGCACGCCCCGGGTCCATTTCGACGAGGCGTGGTTCGCCTACGCCCGCTTCCACCCGCTCTACGCGGGCCGGTACGGCATGTCGGTGGACGAGGAGACCTTCCCCGGCCCGGAGCGGCCGACGGTCTTCGCGACGCAGTCCACCCACAAACTGCTGGCGGCGCTGTCGCAGAGCGCCATGGTCCACGTCCGGCCCGCTCCCCGGGCGCCCGTCGAACACGACCGGTTCAACGAGGCGTTGATGATGCACGGCACCACCTCCCCGCTCTATCCGATGATCGCCTCGCTGGACGTGGCGACCGCGATGATGGACGGGCCGCAGGGCCACTGGCTCCTCGACGAGGCGGTGACCGAGGCGGTGCGCTTCCGCCAGGAGATGGTCCGCATCCGGCGCCGGGTCGAGGAGGCCGGCGACCGGCCTCCGTGGTTCTTCGGGGTGTGGCAGCCGGACACGGTCACCGATCCGGGCACCGGCGCGCGCCTGCCCTTCGAAGAGGCCCCCGCCGACCTGCTGCGCACCGAGCCGTCGTGCTGGCAGCTGGCGCCCGGCGCCGACTGGCACGGGTTCCCCGGACTGACCGACGGCTACTGCATGCTGGACCCGGTCAAGGTCACCCTGACCTGTCCGGGCATCGACGCGACCGGGCGGACGGCCGACTGGGGCATCCCGGCACGGGTGCTCACCGCGTACCTGTCCACGCGGAACATCGTCGTGGAGAAGACCGACACCTACACCACGCTCGTGCTGTTCTCCATGGGCATCACCAAGGGCAAATGGGGCACGCTCCTGGACGCGCTGATGGACTTCAAGGCTCTCTACGACGAGGAGGCCCGCCTCGACCGGGTGCTGCCCGCGCTGGTCGCCGAGCATCCCCGGCGCTACGCCGGTCTGACCCTGCGCGAGCTGTGCCAGGACATGCACGACCACCTGCGTGCGGCCCGTCTCGTCGACCTGCTGGACACCGCCTTCTGCGAGCTGCCCGAGCCGGTCGCCCCACCACAGCTGTGCTACCAGCGTCTGGTGCGGGGCGGCACGCACCGGGTGCGGCTGGCCGACGCGCCGGGTGCGGTGGCCGCCGCCATGGTCACGGTCACCCCGCCCGGCATCCCCGTCCTCATGCCCGGCGAGAGCGTCGGCGCCCCCGACGGCCCGCTGCTGCGCTACCTCGGCGCCCTGGAGTCCTTCGACCGCCGCTTCCCCGGTTTTCGCAGCGAGACGCACGGAGTCACCGTCGATCCGGACACCGGCGACTACCTCATCGAGTGTCTGCGCCCGACGGCGGACGGCACGACGGGTCCGGGCACGGAGGGACGTCAGGCGGGCCCGCCGGTCCAGCGCGGCCACACGGAGGAGGATCTGCGCCTGCGGTCGTCGTCGACCGCTGTCTCGCCGCGGGATTCCACGGCGTCGGCTTGACGTCCGACGCCGCTCCTCACCGCCCGAGGTGGCACGCCGTCCGGAACTGGATGCGGCGCGTGCGCGCCCGCGTCACCGGCTTGAGTCCGAGGCGCTCGGCGCGACCGCGGGCTCCGGCGGCCACCGGTGCGCCGTGCGCGGCGCGGCGTGCGCAGCCGTCCTCCCGGGCGCGGCCGTCCCTCCCGGCACGCCGTCGCTCCCGGCGGGTCTGCCCTGCGCCGCGCGGGGTGTCGACGCGATCGCGAAAGCCGGTCCCCCCGGTCTCGTGACCGGGGGGACGGCGTGGTTCTTTCAGGCCGCGGCGGTGCCGGCCGGCTCGGCGAGGGATACCTCGGCTCCGTTCTGGCGGGTACCCCAGCCGGTCCTGGCGCAGGTGGCGATGCCGTACCAGCGCAGCCAGCGCAGCACGGTCCAGGCCAGGAGGATGGCGGCCGGCATGGCCAGCCAGGTCAGGGCACGGGAGCGGATGCGCTCGTCGGAGCGGATGATGCTCAGGTAGCGCAGCCCCTGGGCCCAGCCGATGAGGAACGGCACGACCAGCATGCTCTTCGGCGGCGGGTTGCCGTACGCGAGGGGCTCGACCACGAGCATCCACACGGTGACCAGCTGCGTGAGGACCATCTGGATCCACCGCATGGTGTGCAGCCAGAACGCGGGCCGGGCAGGGCTGAGGTAGCGCATGCGCCAGATGGAGCGGATGGCGGAGCCGCGCATCCAGCGCAGGTACATGCGGTTGAAGTGGGACCACTTCTCGGGCATGGCGGTGAAGCAGATCGCGGACGGCTGCTGGACGGTCAGTCCGCGTTCCTGCGCGTAGAGGGTGAGCATGCTGTCGTCGGAGAAGTTCACGGGACGTCCCATGAAGGTCTCGTTGAGGTAGCCGTCGAGGTTGTCGCGGATGATGCCGGCCCGGTAGGCCGCGAGGGGGCCGGAGTTGACCATGACGGCCCCGACCGCCGACTGGCCGGAGCGGTCGACGAGCTGACAGACGACGAACCACAGGTCGGTGATGCGCACCAGCCAGTTCGCCCGGTTGTTGGTGGCGATGACGATGCCGGCCACGGACTGCACGCGAGGGCGGGCGAACGGGATGAGCGCCTGTTCGAGGGCCGTCGGGGCGAAGCAGCTGTCGCTGTCGCAGGTGACGTAGACATCGGCTTCGGGGCTGACCCGGACGGCGTGCGCCTGCGCGTGCCGCTTGCCCGCGTTGGGAACACGCTGCCAGGTCGTGGCGATGCCGGCGTGCCGCGCGGCCTCTTCCCACCAGCGGCGCGTCTCGGCGTAGTCGGTGTTCGTGGAACCGTCGTCGACGATGTGCACCGAGTCGGGCCTGCGCGTCTGGCGCAGGAACGACTCGAGTCCCAGCCGGAGATATCCGGGATCCTCGTTGTAGACGGGCACGAGGATCGCCACGTGCAGGGCGTCCAGCTGCCGGGCGCTGCGGACGGTGAGCTGCCGCGGGCGTTCCAGGTGGTACATGAAGGTTTGGAGCAGGAAGATCAGGAAGAGCGAGGCCCAGACGACGGTCAGCCGGTTCTGGCTGTGTCCGTTGCGGGTGAAGGCGCTCAGTGCGTGGTAACCGGCCCAGGCGGCGGCCGCGAGCATGACGACGATCCCCATGAGGACCGTCACGGACCGGTGCTGATGAGCGGTCAGCACCGGCCCTGCGGCGTGAGGTGTGCTCACCGACGGTTGAAGAGACGGTTCTTCGGCGCGTCGACCGAGCCGGCGGCGGCCTGACCGGCCGTCAGTCCGGTGCGGTACCGGAAGCGCACGACGAGGATGGCGCCGAGGACGACGGCGACCGCGGCCGCGACCATCCAGCCCCCCAGCGGATAGGTGATGCCGCCGATGACGATGGCGGGCATACCGGTCTGCGCAAGCTGTCCGTGTCCGGACATGACTCCCCCCAAGGAGATGAGAAACAGTGAAGATCAGGCCATGTGAAGATCCTGTAAGTGATGTGTATAGCACGCAACTACTTGAAGGCGAAACTTCGTCACGGGAAGATCACAGAAGCAACTCCGCAGGTGAAAGCCTTGATCACCTCCGTATGATCCTGCTGCGACAGATCCCGCGAGCGACTGACGGCCCTCTCCGAGGCCGCGGCGACCGAGCGTTTCTCGCCACCCGACACTTCCGAGGCACCTCTACGCAGCGCGCCTCCCAACCGCATTGGAGCCCCCTCGATGCAGGGCAGCGCCCGTCACATCGCCGTCTTCGGCGCCGGCTACATCGGCCTCGTCACCGCCGCCTGCTTCGCCCGGCTGGGGCACCGCGTCACGGTCCGCGACATCCAGCCCGAACGCGTCCGGCTGCTGCAGGCCGGGGACGTGCCCATCTACGAGCCGGGCCTGGGCGAACTGCTCGCCGAGCACCGGGAGTCGCTGACCTTCACCCTGGACGCCGCCGAAGCGGTCCGCGACGCCCACGTCGCCTACATCTGCGTGGACACCCCGCCCACCGCCTCCGGCGACGCCGACCTGTCCCGTGTGTGGTCCGTCATCGACAGCCTCCGCGAGGCGCCGCACCTGGCCGCGGTCGTGGTGAAGTCCACCGTCCCCGTCGGCACGGGCGCCCGCATCCGCACCGCGCTGGACGAGGCGGGCCTGCGCCGCGTCGGCTACGCCTCCAACCCCGAGTTCACCGCAGAAGGCCGGGCCGTCACCGACTTCTTCCACCCCGATCGCATCGTCATCGGCGCCGACGACCCCGCGACCGCCCGACTCCTGACGGACCTGCACGCCGGCATCGACGGCCCCGTCCAGACCATGGACGTGGCCTCGGCCGAGATGGTCAAGCTCGCCGCCAACGCCCTGCTCGCCACGAAGATCACCTTCATCAACGAGATAGCCACCGTGTGCGAGGCGACCGGCGCCGACGTCACCCGGGTCGCCGACGCCGTCGGCCTCGACCACCGCCTCGGCCGCCACTTCCTCGACGCGGGCCTCGGCTACGGCGGCTCCTGCTTCCCGAAGGACTCCCGCGCGCTGCGCGCCATGGCGAGCAACTCCGGCTACTCCTTCCAGCTGCTCAACGCCGTGATCGAAGTCAACGACCTGCAGCCCCGCCGCGCCGTCCAGCGTCTCAAGACCGAGCTCGGCACCCTGCGCGACAAGCGCGTCGCCCTGCTCGGCATGACCTTCAAGGCCGGCACCGACGACATGCGCGAGGCGCCCAGCACCGTCCTGGCCTCCCGCCTGCTCGCCGAGGGTGCCACGCTCACCTGCTGGGACCCCATGGCCCGCCCCGCCGACGCCCAGCCCTGGGACCGGGCCGACCGCCGAAGCACCGTCCCCGCGGCCCTGACCGGCGCCGACGCGGCCGTCATCGTCACCGAATGGCCCCAGCTCCTGGCGACCGACTGGGCGGCGGCACAGCCGCTCATGCGCACCGCGGTGCTCTTCGACGGGCGCAACCTGCTGGACCCGCGCGCCATGGGCGACGCCGGCTACACCTGCCTGAGCGTGGGCCGGGCCACCGTCCGGCCGGCTCACCGGCCCTTCGGCGCACCAGGAGCTGCGACGGAGCACCCGGACGACCTCCCGGAGGGCGTGAGCAGCCGGCAGGAGGCGCACGGACCGCAGCCCTCCGTGACCACGGCCTCCGTCACGACCGCCGCCGTCACCACCGCCACCGCCACGACCGCCGGCGTCACCACCGCCGGCGTCACCACCGCCGGCGTCACCGTCTGACCGCGCGTCCGGACAGCGCCCAGAGCCCGGTGGCCGCCTTCGCCACGGGTCGCCCGCGTCACAGCGCAGACCGTCGTCGGGCGGCGGACCGTGCGGCCGACGCCCCGGTCTCCCTGACCAGGGCAGCGGTCACCGCCCGACCGGCTGGTGTGGGCGATGCGACCCCCGGTGTTATTCAATGAGGTGTGCGGTCGGGGGTCTCGGGGCCCGGTCGCACGGGTCCGAGTATCGACCCCGGCGCTGTGCCGGGGACTTCCGAGAGAGCCGCATGGACTCCACGCCCCCGTCCTCGTCGTCACCGTTCGACCTGGTCAGCCGCGCTCTGGGCCGCTATGTCCCGGGCGGCGGACCGGCCGCGGCCGCCGGTCGCGACGACGCGCCGGGGAACCGTACGACCCCGCGGCCGACGGCCGAGAACCCGGTGGAGGACCGTCAGGACCAGATTCTCGGCGTGGTCAACCTGGACGAGGATCTCAGGATCACCCGCGCCAATCTGGACGCGGCCGTGTTCGCGGGCCTGCACGCTGTGACCGGCAGCCCGTTCGCCGATCTCCTGCCCCCGGGAGACGTGCCGACGGTCGCCCGGCGGCTGCGGCAGGTCCTGGAGATCGGCGAGGCGCATGTGGCCCGGATCCAGCGCCTGCGGCGCGGCGACGGGTCGGAGCTGGTGGTCTCGATGAGCATCCTGCCCGCCGCGGCGCCCCAGGAGGGCCTGACCGTCTCCCTGATCGCCATGGCCAGGAGGCTGCACCTGTACGCCGCCGAGACCGCGATCGGCACCTCGCTGGACATCGGCGAGACCGCGCAGTCGCTGGCGGAGTCCCTGCTGGCCTGGGGGGACGTGGCCGCCGTCGACCTCGACTTCGCCGTGTGGACGGGTGAGGGCGTCGCCGAGCGGGCGCCGGGGCGGATCCGGCTGCGGCGGGCGGCCCTGGTCCCGGACCGGGCGTGGCCCGAGGGGTACGTGACGCCGGGCGGCGATCTGCCGAGCGACGCGAGTCGCCTGTTGGGGCAGGCGGTACGGCGCAACGACGCCCCGCAGGCCATCGTCATACCGGACCGCGCGTCGGTGGAGCGGCTGCTCGGCAGTCCACGAGTGGTCCGTGCCCTGGTGCCCGGCGACCGGTCGGCGAGCGTGGCGTGCATACCGCTGGTCCTGGACGGCGCGCCGCCCGTCGTGCTGGGCGTGGCGGAGGTCTGGCGCAGGGCGGACCGGCCCTTCCACGACAGCGACCTGTTCGACCTGCAGGAACTGGTGGCCAGGACCGCCCATCACGTCGACCTGGCCCGTCAGCACCAGCGCGAGCACACCCAGGTCCTGGCGCTGCAGCGTCGGCTGCTGCCCCGGACCGGCGGCCACACGATCGACATCGCCAGCGTCTACCAGCCCGCCACCCCCGACAGCGCGGGCGTCGGGGGCGACTGGGTCAACAGCTTCCCGCTGCCGGACGGCCGTACCGCGCTCGTGGTCGGCGACGTCGTGGGGCACGGCCTGGGGGCGGCGGCGACCATGGGTCAGCTGAGCATGGAGGCCCGCGCGCTGCTGTCCGCGGGGCTGGCTCCCGACGAGGTGCTGGAGCACCTGGACGAGACCGTCTCCCTGCTCGACGACGCGGAGTCCGGGCTCGCGGCCGGGTACAGCGCCCTCGGCTCCACCTGCTGCATCGCCCTCTACGACCCGGTCAGCCACCAGGTGACGCTCTCCAGCGCCGGCCACCTCCCCCCGATCCTGGTGCGGCCCACCGGCGAGGCGGCGCCGCTCGCGCTCCGCCCCCATCCTGGCCTGGGCACCGAGTTCGCGCTGCGGGAGCCGTTCGACGTGCACACGTTCAGCGCGCCCCCGGGTTCCCTGCTCGCCCTCTACACCGACGGCCTAGTGGAGGATCCGGCCCTGTCGATCGACGAGGGCATCGGCAGGCTGGCCGACACCGTGGAAGGGGTGCACCCCTGGGACGGTCTGCAGCAGGCCGCACGGCAGGTCGTCTCCGCGCTGGCGCCCGCCCGCCAGCGCGACGACGTGACGCTGCTGCTCGCGCGCATGATCGGCTACCGCAAGGGGGACACCGCGACCTGGCGGCTGCCCGCCCGCGACGACGCGCCGGTCCGGGCCCGCGCCGAGGTCTCCGCGCTGCTGCGGCGGTGGCACATCAGGCCCGACACCCGTGACGACGTCTCGCTGCTGGTCAGCGAGCTGGTCACGAACGCGGTGCGCCACGCCGCCGGTCCCGTCACGATACGGCTGATCAGGGCCGGTCACGGCCTGCTGTGCGAGGTGGGCGACACCGGCAACGGCAGGCCGCGGCTGAGCGCCGGCGGCCTCCTCGACGACGGCGGGCGCGGCCTGTACGTCGTGCACCGGCTCACCACCCGGTGGGGGGTGCGCTGGACGGACACCGGCAAGGTGGTGTGGGCGGAAGTCGCGAGGTGACGCGAGGGCGGAGACGGGCGGACGGGGCCGGAGCGGGAGCGGTGCGCACGTAGGGCGGAGGCGGACGGGGCCG